>JALZGN010000008.1 GCA_030861005.1 Actinomycetota bacterium | reverse complement strand
CCTCGAGGACGTCCCCCTCGAGGTCGGCGACGAGGGCGCGGCGTCGTTCCGCGATCCCGCCCCGCTCCGACCGCTCGGCCAGGAGGTCGTAGAGCCAGCCGATCAGGTCGGCCTTTCAGCCTCGGCGCGCCGACCGAGCTCCTCGACCTTCCCCTGCGCGGCGTCGAGCTTGCGAACGCAGATGCCGTAGAGCTCCTCGCCGCGCTCCCAGAGAGCGAGCGCGTCCTCGAGGCTCGCCTCGCCGCTCTCGAGCCGGGCGACGATCCGCTCGAGCTCGTCGCGCGCCTCCTCGAAGCTCGGCTCGCTCACGGCAAGACGTCCTCGACGCGCGCCGCGAAGCCGCCGCGGGCGAGGTCGACCTCCACGCGATCGCCACCCGCGAGAGCGCTCGCGTCGCGGACGATCGTGTCTCCCGCACGCACGATCGCGTAGCCGCGCGCGAGCGTGGCGCGAGGCGAGAGCGCGCGCAGGCGTGCGGCGAGGAGCTCGAGGCTCGCCCGCTTGCGCTGGACGAGCGAAAGCGGGGCGCGGGCTAGGCGGGCGCCGTCGCGGTCGAGCCGCTCCCACGAGCGCTCGATCCTTCGCGTCGCCTCGCGCGCGAGTGCCGTGCGAACGCGCTCGAGCCGCGCTCGAAGCTCGCCCTCGTCGGGGACGACGAGCCGCGCCGCCGCCGTCGGCGTCGACGCCCGCGCGTCCGCCGCGAGGTCGCAGAGCGGCGTGTCCTGCTCGTGACCGACCGCCGAGACGACCGGAACCGGGCAGGAGACGACGGCGCGGACGACGCGCTCGTCGCTGAACGGGAGGAGGTCTTCGAAGCTTCCGCCACCGCGTGCGAGGACGACGACGTCGACCTCCGGCTCGCGGGCGAGCGTGGCGAGCGTCGCGGCGATCGACTGGGCGGCGCGGGGACCCTGCACGACCGTCTCGGCGACGAGGACGCGCGCGGGCGGGAAGCGGGCGGCGACTGCGGTCACGAAATCGCGCTTCGCCGCGGCATCGGCGCCGGTCAGGAGCGCGATCCGGCGCGGGAAGTAGGGCAGGCGCCGCTTCCGAGCGGCCGCGAACACTCCTTCCGCCGTCAGCCTCCGCTTCAGCCGTTCGATCCCGGCCAAGAGGGCACCGAGGCCCAGCGGCTCGATCGTGAGCGCACGTAGGCGGAACGTCGCGCGCGCCTCGAAGAGCTCCGGCCGGCCGAAGACGTGGACGGCGACCCCGTCCGCGAGCTCGAGGCGAAGGGCGTCGAACCCGGCCCGCGGCATCGAGACGGCCAGGCACGAGCCGTCGCGCTGGTCCTTGAGCGTGAAGAAGACGCTCTGCCACCCCGGCTGGCGCCGGAGCTCTGTGACCTCGCCCTCGACCCACACCGTCGGTAGCCGCTCGAGCCACGACGCGACCCCGCGGTTGAACGCGGACACCGTGTAGACCTTGCGCTCGCCGTAGACGAGAGGCTCGGGCTTCACCTCGCCAATCTAGCCGCGCGTCCGGCCGCGTCCGGCCGCGCCGCTCGTCACGAGCTCCGGAGGCGTTCCGCGCCCTCCGACGCCGCGAGCTAGAGGAGGATCTGGGCGGCGACCTCGGGGCGACAGCCCCGCTCGGCAACGAGCGTGACCGCGTCGTGGAGGTCGGCCGAGCTCTGGGCGACCTGCTCGGCGAGAGGCAGCGGGTAGCCGGCCTCGATCAGGACGTGGAGCCGCCAGCTCTCGACCTTCGCGCGCTCGTCCCGCTCCTGATCGATCGTCGTCGTCATTGCGTCGTCCACGAGCTCGTCCATGTCGCGCCTGTTCGTCTTTCTCCAGACGATCCCTGCCGGAAAAAGTTGCGCTTCCTCCGCTCCGTCGACGTGGCGCGGCTCGCGCCGAGTCGCCCGAGCGTCCCTAGACGTCCGCCGAGCGCAGCGAGCGCTCGAGCACCTCGAGCCTCGTCGTCATCTCGCTCTCGATGTGTGTCTCGAACGCGGCGATCCGGCTCTCCGCCTGCGCAACCGCCTCGTTCAGGCGCTCGCCGATCCTCGTCATTCGCTGCTCGGCGACCTCGTGCTGCACGTCGGCTGCCCGGGTGATGTCGGCGATTCGACGCTCCAGCCGGCCGGCGGCATCGCGCGCGGCCTCGTTGATCCGGTCGGCGATCGCCTTCTCCGCCTCCCGCGCGAACTGCGCCACGGCCTTGTCGAGCTCGTGCGAGAGCCGCTGCGCCGACTTCTCGCGCGAGTCTCTGATCTGCGCGTCGAAGCGCCGCTCCGCGTCCTCGACGAGCCGGGAGGCAGCACGGTCGAGGACGCGGTCGAGGTTCTCGCGCTGGCGCCGTTCGATCTCGCCGAACACGCTGCTCACGCGCGCGAGCGCCTCGGCCTGTTCGCGCTCCACGTGGGCGTGGAGATCCCGCTCCTGCTCGCGGAGGCGGGTGGAGAGCTCCTGGAGGGCCCGACGCCGCTCGTCCGCGTGCGCCTCGAGCTCCGAGCGACCCCGCTCGAGGACCTCGCCTCCGACCTCCTCGAGCGTCCGTCGCAGCCGAGCGATCGCCGCCTGCTGTTCCTCCATGACCCCGCGCAGGTGCTCCGAGTCGGCGGCGAGCCGAGCCTCGTATGCCTTGATCGCCTCGTTCTGTCGCTGGGCGAGCTCGTTCAGCCGAGTCTCGAGCGCCCGCTGGCCGCGGTCGAGGTCGGCCGCCCAGGCCGTCAGTCGCTGCTCGAGCCGCTCCTGCACCTGCTCGATCGAGCGAGCCAGCTCGGCACGGGCGCGGTCGGCCTGGCGGGCGATGGCGTCGCGCCGCTCGGCGTTCAGCTTCCGTTCCTGCTGGCCGACGAGATGGGCCGCATTCGCCCGTTCCCGCGCGAGCGTCCGTTCGAGCTCGCGCACGCGCTCCTCGGCGTTTCCGGCGAGCGCGGCCTCGAGCCGTTCGCGCCCGATCGCGAGGATCCGCTCCTCGTCGCGCAGGCGGTGCAGGCCGATCTGGAGGGCGACGAGGCCCGCCTCTGCGACGGCGGCGGACGCGAGGCCCGCGCTGGCAGCCGCAAGCGGCCCCGTTTCGGTGAAGTCGACGACGAGGTCGACGACGAGGGCACCGGCGCCCGCCGCTGCCGCGGCCGCGAGGAAGACGATCGTCGCGCGCAACGCGCGAGGGGAAACCCGGTCGTGGACGACGGCGACGAGCGAGCCGAGGACGACGACGAGGGCCGCGGCGAAGGCGGCCCAGAACGCGAGCTCCATCCCGCACATCGTACGGCGTCGGCGCCGGGTTCAGAGACTGAACGAGTACGCGATCCCCGACGCCGACCGGCCGTCCGGCGCCCGGAAGTGGCCGAGCGCGAGCTTCGCCACGCGTCCGGCGAGCTCGTCCGAGGCGTCGCCTGCCCCCGCGCCGGTCCACGTCATGACCGCGGCGACGAACGCACCGCTCGGCGCGTACACGACCCCGCAGTCGTGGCGCGCCTCGGTGATCCAGCCCGCCTTGTGCGGGACGACGACGTCGGGTGGCAGGTAGCGATCGAGCTTGCCGTGGTCGGCGGAGTGCGCGAGGACGTAGAGAAGAAACCGGGCGTCCGCGCCCGTGAACGAGCCGGAAACGTCGAGGAGGGGTCCGCGGTCCCCGGCCGCGAGGTGGAGGAAGCGATGGAGCCTCGCCAGATCCCACGCGGTCGTGTACTTGCCCTCGAACGCCGGCTCGCTCTCGATCCTGAGCGGAATCGGGTCGCCGTGGCCGGCCGCGGCGAAGAAGCCTCCGTAGAGCTCGGAGTCGCCGAGCCCGAGCGCCGCGAGGAGCTCGTTCACACGAGCGGCGCCGCCGGCGTCCGAGCCGCCGAGCCAGGCGAGGAGCTCGTTCGCGGCCTCGTTGTCGGACGCCACCAGCATCCGCTCGAGGAGCCCGTCGAGCTCGGAGCCCGGCGGCGGGCGCGCGACGAGGGAGCGCAGCACCTCGATCGCGATCGCGAGCTTGACCGTCGATGCGGCCGGGAAGCGGGCCCGCGCGTTCCAGGCGGCACCGGCGCCCGTCCGGAGATTCTCGACGTAGACGGCTGAGATCCCGTTGAAGCGGCGGACGAGCTCGTCGAGCTCCCGGGCGAGCTCGCCGTCCTCGTAGGGTCGGGTCGCTCTTGGGACGTCGCGCGGAGGCAAGCCGAACACGGGAGCGACCGTGCGACCGGCGCGATTCCCGAGCGCGTCGAGTGCCTCGATCCGGACGGCGACATCCCGCGGCGGAAGGGCGAGTCGAAACGCGAAGCGCCTCCTGGCGACGCGGCGGTCGAGGGATGGCTTGCCGTCGATCGAAACGATGACGCGGTCGGTGCCCCGGCCGACGGTGCCGGCGATCCGTCCGAACGAGACCTCGCGCGGGGCCGGCGCGACGAGCGCCGGCGGGGCGACGTGGGCGGGCACGTCCGGCAGGAGCGCGAACGCCATCGCGGCGAGGCTATCGTGGGCCGGTGGCCCTCGCGGAGGAGATCCTGCAGGCGAAGGAAGCCGCTGACCGGTTCGCCGACGCCGACGAGGAGCTGATCGGCATCGTTCCGACCGAGCCGCGCCGGGGTGACCGCGTCTACCTGTGCGCCTACGCCCGAGGGCACGAGCGCCGCTGGCTCGCGCTCGACGAGTCGGCCTCGCCCGTCGGAGAGCGCGCGCTCGTCCGTGAAGCGGTCTCGGTCGCCGCCATGTGCGAGCTCGCCGAGGAGAGCGCGGGCGGCGGCGACGTCGGCGAGGTCCGCGCGCGGCTGGTCGAGCTCCGGCTGAGCGAGAATCCGGAGGGGATCGACGAGGCCGAGCAGGCGGCCGCCGAGCTCGAGGGCGCGCTTCGCGCGCCTCCGCGGCTCGCGAGTGCGTCGTACCTCGACGAGATCGGCTTCGCCGCGACCCGCCTCGACCACGCCCTCGGCGGCGAGCGCTCACCGTTCGCCGAGGCGATGAAGGTGGGAGCCGGAGCCGCGGAGGAGCTCGCCGCTGAGGTCGAGCGAACGTACAAGTCCGAGCTTTCGTAGAGCTCGCGAAAGGAGTCGCGATGGAAGGAAGTTTCGGGTTTCCGTTCGGGGGCGACCCCGAGGATCTCATGCGCTCGCTCCGCGAGTTCGCCGAGCGCCAAAGCGAGGCGGTGCAGGAATCCCAGCGCGAGCAGTTCGCGACGCTCACGCTGAACACGGCCGTGCAGCTCACCGGATCCGCGCTCGAGCGGATCCAGGTGCACGGCTCGCCCGACGAGCAGGCGCTCGCCCTTCGCGACGCTATGCGAGTCCTCTTCCCGGAGGCGGTCGCCCTCGTCTCTGCGGCTCGTCAGGGGTTCATGCGCGAGGGATAGACCGGCGTAGAATCTGAGCGCCGTGCTGCTCGATCGCGCCTTGGTCCGGATGCTTCCGGCCGTGCCCCGGCCGGTCGTACGGCGGCTCTCCGAGCGCTACATCGC
>JALZGN010000322.1 GCA_030861005.1 Actinomycetota bacterium | reverse complement strand
GTCTCGAACTTGGTCGCCGGATCGCCGTTCTCGTCGAACGACATCGGGCCGACGATCGACTCCGAGATGTTGGTCTCGAAGAGCTTCGCGACGACGTCCTCGCGCGAGCCGTCCGAGCGGCCGATCGCGTCGACGAAGACCTGCGCCGCCGCCGCCGCGTAGATCGTGTAGACCTCGATGTCCTTGCCGCCCTCGGACTCCTGGAACTTGTCGAGGAACTCCTTGCCGGCTCCGGTGATCTTCTCGACCGGAATCGTCGGCGCCGTCCCGTAGGCGCCCTCGACGTTCTGCGGGCCCGCCTCCTCGAAGAGGGAGGTGATGACGAAGCCGTCGGAGAAGAGCACCTTCACCTTCTCGTTGTCGCCGAGCACGGTGGCCTTGTCCTTGATCAGCTGACCACCGTTGTTGGTCGAGATTCCGCCGATGTAGATGCCGTCGGCACCGGTCGCCTTGATCTTCGTCATCAAGGCCCTGTAGTTCGGCGCGTCCTTGTCCCAGCCCTCATGGCCGGCGACCTTGAGGCCCGCCTCCCGGGCGTAGTTCTCGAACGCGTCCGCGACGCCCTTTCCGTACAGCTCCTTGTCGTCGAGGATGTAGACGGACGTGACGCCGAGCTTCTCCTTCATGTACGTGGCGCCGATCTTGCCCTGGTTGTCGTCCGAGGCGACGACGCGCGCGTAGTTCCGATCCCCCGACGGGTAGTACTTATCGGGCTCGCCCGACTCCGTCCCGGGCGCCTTGTGCGTGAGGCCCGCGTACGTGTTGGCCGGGCTCACCATCGCGACCGACCCCTCGTTCAGGACCGGGATCTCGATCGCGGCGCAACCGGAGTTGTAGGTCCCGATCACGGCCACGACCGACTCGTCCTCCACGAAGTTCCGCGCGTTCTCGGCGCACTTCGCCTCGTCCCAGGCGCCTTTCGCCGCGGTAGCGTCGTCGAACGACTCGTAGTCGACGGTGAAGTCGCCGGCCTTGTTCCCGGCGTCCTTCAGGACGAACTCGATCGCGCGGACCATCTGCTCGGTCTGCACTCGGTCGGAGCCCTGGAGCGGCAGGTCGGACACGATCTTGACCGTCTTGCCGCCGCCCCCACCTCCTCCGCCGCCGCCTTGGTCGCCGCCTCCCTCGTCGTCACCGCCGCCGCACCCGGCCATCGCGAGCACGAGGGCGCCGAGCAGCGTCACGAGGAACGCGAGCAATGTCTTCTTCTTCACCTCTCCTCCTCTTTTGCCTTGCACTTGGCGCCCTCGGGCGCCGTCCCGTTCGATGTCATCGAGCGGTGCGCGAGCCCGCGTTCGCGGCAGGCCCGGCCGCTACGCGGGCCGATTATGGCGACAGCTTCGACACTGTTCAAGCCCCTCTCGATAATGTGTTCGGAGAGGGGACGTCGCGCCGAAGTGGCGGAACTGGAAGACGCGCTGGACTCAAAATCCAGTGGGCCCCCGGCCCGTGCGGGTTCGATCCCCGCCTTCGGCATCCGGTTGAGCTGCTGTGCCCGCTCTCCACGACGATGACCAAAGAGACGACCGACTGCGGGCAAAGTTAGGGGTGGCGCGCCGGGTCGGCCTCCTCACGGGCGGCGGCGACTGCCCCGGTCTCAACGCCGTCATCCGAGCGGTCGCGCGCCGCTCCCTCGAGCGCGGCTACGAGGTCGCCGGCGTGCGCGAGGGGTGGCGAGGGCTCGTCGAAGGGCGTCTGGAGCCGCTCGGGCCACGCGAGATCTCGGGCCTCCTCCCGCGTGGCGGCACGATCCTCGGGACCTCTCGAACGAACCCGCTCAAGTCGGACGGCGCGGTCGAGCGCCTGCTCGCCAACGTGAACACCCGAAACCTCGACGCTCTCGTCGCGATCGGAGGGGAGGACACGCTCGGCGTCGCCGCCCGCCTCCACGCCGAGCACGGCCTCCCGGTCGTCGGCGTCCCGAAGACGATCGACAACGACCTCGCTGCGACGGAGTACACGTTCGGCTTCGACACCGCCGTTTCGATCGCGACCGAGGCGATCGACCGGCTCCACACGACGGCCGAGTCGCACAACCGCGTCATGGTCGTCGAGGTGATGGGTCGCCACACTGGCTGGATCGCGGTCATGAGCGGGATCGCCGGCGGCGCCGACGTGATCCTCATTCCCGAGCAGCCGATGACGGTCGAGGAGTGCTGCGAGGAGATCGGCCGTCGGCACCGGCGCGGCAAGGACTTCTCGATCGTCGTCGTGAGCGAAGGCTACGAGCTCACGTACGCGTCCGGCGAGCGGCGGACCGTCGGGCAGGCGCCCTCCCCGGCGGACGAGTTTGGGCACGTCCGTCTCGGGGGCGTGGGGGACGCTCTCGCCCACGAGATCGAGGAGCGAACGGGCTACGAGACGCGCGTCACCGTGCTCGGCCACGTCCAGCGCGGCGGCTCTCCCACCTCGCGCGACCGAATCCTCGCCACGCGCTACGGTCTCAAGGCCGCCGACCTCGTCCACGACGGCCGCTTCGGGACGATGGCGGCGCTCCAGGGCGACCGGATCGTCGAAGTCCCGCTCGCGGACGCCGTCGCGGGGCTCAAGACCGTGCCGGCCGAGTGGTACGACGTCGCGAAGGCGTTCTTCGGATGAGAAGGGCGGCGGCCGCGCTCGCCGCCGCCGCGCTCCCGCTCGCCGCTCTCGCGCTCACCGGGTGTAGCGACGATGACGCGGCGAAGGCACGCGCCGTCTACCGCGACTATCAGGCGGCGCACGACGAGCGGATCGACGCGGAACTGCGGCTTCGGAAGGCGATCTTCGACCTCTCGGCGGCGGCCGGCCGGCACGATCGAGCCTCGGCGCTCGCCGCCGTCGGGCGCGGCAAGCACGCGGCCGCCGAGATCGAGCGGATCTTCGCCGCCGAGATCGACGCGGCTGCGCGTCTCGCGGCCTTCGCCGACTACCGTGCCGTCGCACGCCGCCTCGAGCATGGGCTCCGGACGAGCCGCGAAGGGTTGCTCCTCGTCGTTCGCGAGCTCACGATCGGGGGCAGGGATCCGTTCCTCGACCGTCGCGAGGGCCGGGCCGAGGTCGACCGGCTCGCCCGCCGGAGCCGGCGCCTCGCCGTCGAGGGCGCGCGCGAGCGACGAC
>JALZGN010000315.1 GCA_030861005.1 Actinomycetota bacterium | reverse complement strand
CGGGTTGCCGCGAGCGGCCGGGACGAACCCGGCCGCGCCCCGGACCTCGTGCGCACGGGCAGCTGCGTCGAGCCCTCGGCGGACGAAGACGCGGCCGCGAAGCGCGCGCCCGACGTACGGACGTCCGGTGAGCGGCCGCGTACGGAGGACGACGAGCTCCCAGCCGGGGAGGCCGGCGAGCGCGCGAAAGACGGCCGCTGCGCGGACGATCTCGTCCGCGCGCCACTCGAGCACGAAGCGGCGAGCGGCCGGGCCCGGGGTGAAGAGCTGGCCGTCGACGCCGAGCGGAAGGCGGGCGTAGTCGCCCGGAAAGCGCTCCCGCGCGGCCGCGAGGACTGCGTCGCTCGTGGCCGTGAGCGCGTCCACGCGCGCGAGGAGCTTCTCGCGCTGCCGCCTTCCCGGCGGGTACGCGAGCCGCTCCGTCGAGTGGAACGTCGCGACCGTTAGCCCTCGCGCCTGCCGAAGCGCGAGGTAGGAAAGGCTGGGGACGCCCGGCTCGTGGGCGTGGACGACGTCGAAGCGGTCGGCCGAAAGCGCAAGCGCGAGGTTCGCGCGGACGCCGACGGGGACGCCGATCCGGCTTCGCGGCGAGACCGGAACCGCGGCGCCGAGCGCGACGAGGTCGGGCAGGGGATCGCCTGCGCGGGCGAGGCGGCGAAGAGACTTCCGCCCGGCCGCGAGGTCGGCGGCGCGATTCGAGGGCGCGAGGACGACGACTTCGTGGCCCCGGCGCCGAAGCTCGCAGGCGGCGCCGTCGACGTGGTCGTTCACCGGGTGGGGCTGAGACCAGGCGAACGGCGTCACCATGCAGACCCGGAGCGACACCCGGGCGATTGTAGAGCCGTGCCGGGCGTGTGGATCCGCCTGATCGGCGACGCGGCGCTGGGGCCGCGCCGTAGTATCTACGAGGCGCGCGCGCGCGCGGTGGCCGGCGCGGCCGTTCGCGCGTACTTCTTGATGAACGCCTCGACCGCGTCGTAGGCCTCGTCGTCGGGCATCTGACGGGGCGGCGACTTCATCAGGTAGGCGCTGGGCCCCTCGAGCGCGCCCGCGACGCCGTTGTCGAGCGCGAGCTTCGCGAGGCGGACGGCGTCGATCACGATTCCAGCCGAGTTCGGCGAGTCCCAGACCTCGAGCTTGAGCTCCACGTTGAGCGGCGCGTTCCCGAAGGAAGAGCCCTCCATCCGGATGTAAGCCCACTTGCGGTCGGTGAGCCACGGCACGTAGTCCGACGGCCCGACGTGGACGTTCTCGGCACCGAGGTCGTAGTCGAGCATCGACGTGACGGCGTTCGTCTTCGAGATCTTCTTCGACTCGAGCCGCTCGCGCTCGAGCATGTTGCGAAAGTCGGAGTTGCCACCGACGTTGAGCTGCATCGTGCGGTCGAGGCGTACGCCGCGCTCGCGAAAAAGGGTGGTGAGCACGCGGTGGGTGATAGTCGCCCCGACCTGCGACTTGATGTCGTCGCCGATGATCGGCAGCCCGCGGCGCTCGAACTGCTTGCCGAAGTAGCCGCCCTTGGCGATGAAGACCGGCATGCAGTTCACCATTGCGCAGCCCGCGTTCAGGATCTGCTCGGTGTACCACTTGGTCGCCTCTTCCGAGCCGACCGGAAGGTAGTTGACGACGACGTCGGTCCCCGTCTCCTTCAGGATCGCGACGACGTCGTCGGTGTCGCCGGGAGCCTTGCTGACGACCTCCGACAGGTACTTGCCAAGGCCGTCGTGCGTCATGCCGCGGGAGACGCGGACGCCCGTCCTCGGGACGTCGGCGAAGCGGTACGTATCGTTCGGATAGGCCCACATCGCGTCGGCGAGGTCCTTGCCCACCTTCTCGCTCGCCACGTCGAAAGCGGCCGTGAACTCGATGTCGCCGACGTGGTAGCCGCCGAGGTCGACGTGCATGAGCCCGGGGACGAACTCGCTCGCGCTCGCATGGCGGTAGAACTCGACGCCCTGAAGGAGCGAATTCGCGCAGTTCCCGACGCCGATCAAGGCGACGCGCACCTTCCCGTTCGAGCGCCCCTTGTCGTTCCTCGTTCCGTTCGTGGAGGGCATCGTTTCCTTTCTTTCGTCGGCGGCGCCGAGCCGCTCGGCGAGCGTCTCGACGATGAGGTCGTTCGTCGTCCGTCGCCGGTCGGCGGCCCGCTCGCGGAGGCGCGCTTTGAGCGCGGCCGGCATCCGCAGGAGGACGTCGCCGCCGGCGCTGCGCGGACGCCCCTTCCGCCCGGTGGGCTGAAACTCGATCCCGAATCGCGCCGCCAGCATTGCCACGGCGACGTCGTTCAGGTTGCCGCGGCGTGCCTCGGCCTCCTCGACGAGGCGTCGCTTGAGCTCGGCCGGCATTCGGACGAGGAGATCCACGCGTTCGGCGATCAAACTTCCGAGAGTGATAGCACAAAAGTGCTATCGAACGGCGAGGTCGAGACTCCGCGCGCGGACGAGCCGCGCGAAAAGCTAGCTCCGGCCGAGAAGCTGCGCTCGAACTGCTAGCACACGCTGGACCACGGTGATCCACGCGGTGGCGGTCAGGAGAGCGATAGCAGCGGCGAGGACGAGCTCGTGGACCGGAGCGAGGACGAGCCCGGCGGTGATCACGACGACGCGTTCTGCTCGGCTCCCCAGCCCGACGTCCCCCCGGAGCCCGAGCGCCTCGGCGCGGGCGCGGGTGTAGCTCACGAGGAACGAGCCGGCGAGCGCGGCGAACGCGAGCGCAATCGCCCATTCCCGCTCGTCGCGCGCGAAGACGAGGGCGATCGCGCCGAGCATCGTCGCCTCGCCGACGCGGTCGACGGTCGAGTCGATGAAGGCACCGAACGGCGACCCGACGCCTCGGCTTCGCGCGAGCGCGCCGTCGAGGATGTCGAGGAGGGAGCCGACGACGAAGAGCGCGGCGCCGATCCAGAAGAACTCCCAGGCGCGGTCCTCGAAATAGACCGCGACGGCCCCGGCGATCGAGACGGAGACGCCGGCCGCCGTCAGCGCATCGGGAGTGACCTTGGTTCGCCGGAGCCGCCCCATCGAGCCTGCTGCCACTCGGCGGACTCCGCTCGTGTACGCCCCCTGCAGGCGGGCGAGGCTTCCGGTTGCGGCCACGAGACGCGGGACGCTACCAGCGACGCGGCGCCGAGAAGGCAGGCGCCATGTCGGTACGGCGCTCCAGCACGGTGAGAAGCGTCGCGGCGAGGCCGGCGACGCCGACGCCGGCAGCGATGTCGAGCCAGAAGTGGTTCCCGCTCGCCATGACCGAGAACCAGACCCAGCTCGGCCAGAGCGTCCATGCGATCTTGACCCAGCGCGACCGGACGAGGCTCGCGAGCGCGAACCCGACGATGAGCGCGTCGGCGGAGTGGAGACTCGGCATCGCCGCGTACGGGTTCGACGCGAGCTCGACGAGCGAGCTTCCGTGGTTCAAGGAGGACGAGGCCGCGAGCGTGTCCAGGAATCCATCCTCGACGAACATCCGGGGCGGGGCAGTCGGGACGACGACGTAGCCGACGAGGCCGATGACGTTCGCCGCAATTAGCCAGTTCCGGACACGGGTGAACGCGTCGTTTCGGAAGAGGTAGATCCAGAGGAGAGCGGCCCCGACGACCGCGAACTGCGAGAGCCAGTACGTCCAGTTGACGGCCTCGACGAGAACGCCGCTCTCCGTGACGACACGCTGGAGATCGCGCTCGACGAGCGAGTGGAGTGAGCGTTCCAGGTCCATGACGATGCGGCCGTTCTCGAGAGCCTGGGCAGGGCTTCGGTCGGCGACGCCCCGGGCGAGCTGGTAGGCGCCGACGAACGCGAGCCAGATGCCGACCTGGAGCCACAGGTCCCCCCAGCCCTGGGGGAGAATCTGTCGAAGTCTGGCCACGGAGGAAGTCTAGAGGCGCGTTGCGTCGCGGCGCCGTACGGCTACCTCGACAATCGACGGCCCTACGGCGCGCCGTCAGCCCCCGATTTGGCTCATCGACCGGCTCGCGCGCACGAAGCCCGGATCGGTGATGCGGTGCTTGAGCTCCTTGCGGCGGACGGCGTCTCTCATCAGCTGGGCGAGGTCTTCGTCGGTCGCGCCGTCGCGAAGGGGCGTCTTCAGATCCCATTCTCGACGCGAGAAGAGGCAGGTGCGAAGCTGCCCGTCCGCGGTCAGGCGGATGCGATCGCACGTCGAGCAAAACGGCTCGGACACGGGGCTCACGAAGCCGAGTTCGCCGGCGCCGTCGGCGAAGCGGAAGCGCCGAGCGGTCGAGGAGGGCTTGGCGGGCATCTCCACGAGAGGCCAACGTTCCTCGACGATCGCGCGGATCTCCGCCCCCGTGAGGACCTTGTCTCCCTGCCACGCCTCGTCCGCGTCGAGCGGCATGAACTCGATGAAGCGGACGACGTAGGGCTTCCGACGCGCGAGCTCGGCGAGCGCGTGGACCTCGCTCTCGGTGAAGCCCTTCATGGCGACACAGTTCACCTTGATCGGGCGGAGCTCCGGGTAGCGCTCGGCCGCCTCGAGGCCGCCGAGAACGCGGGCGAGCGCGTCGCGCCGCGTGATCTCCGCGAACTTGACGTGCGAGAGCGTGTCGAGCGAGACGTTGATCCGGCGAAGGCCGGCGTCGACGAGCGGCCCGGCGAGGCGCTCGAGGAGGACTCCGTTCGTCGTCAAGGACAGGTCATCGACACCCTGCGTGCGCGCGACCATCTCGACGAGCGCGGGCAGGTCGCGGCGGACGAGCGGCTCTCCGCCGGTGAGGCGAACCTCGCTGACGCCCATGGCGGCGACGACGCGGACGAGGCGTGCGATCTCCTCGAAGGTGAGAACGCCTTCCTTCGGGAGCCACTCGAGCCCCTCCGCCGGCATGCAGTACGTGCAGCGGAAGTTGCACTTGTCGGTCACGGAGACGCGCAAGCTCTTGATCTCGCGTCCCCAGGAATCGACGAGCGGCTCCACGCCGAAAGCCTACTTCAGGCGGACGGTCTCCCTTCTGCCTTCCCACGAGGACGGAGCCGGAAGGACGGTGGCGCTTGCGGCGTTTCGAACGAAATGAGCGCGACCGAGGACGTCCGGCTTCCCCGCGCGACCTGGCCGGCGCTCGCGACGATCTACGTCGCGTGGGGCTCGACCTTCCTCGCGATCACACTCGCCGTGCGAACCCTTCCGCCGCTCCTCGCGATGTCGATCCGCCACGTCGTCGCGGGCGCACTGATCCTCGCGTGGGCGCTGCCGCGCCGGGGCGGCGGGCCGATCGGCCCTCGGCAGCTCGGCGCCGCGGCCGTCTTCGGCGGCGCGCTCTTCGTCGGTGGTCACGGCGCGCTCGCTTGGGCCCAGCAGCGGATCCCGTCCGGAGTCGCCGCCCTGGTCATCGCCTCGATCCCGCTCTGGGTCGCGCTCCTCGACCGCGTCTTCCTCGGGCGGCGCCTCTCGCGGCGCGCGGTGATCGGCCTCGTAGTCGGATTCGCCGGGGTCGCGCTCCTCGTCGACCCGCGCGGCGAGGGCGCGCTCGACACGGC
>JALZGN010000303.1 GCA_030861005.1 Actinomycetota bacterium | reverse complement strand
CGCCGAACGACGGCGACGACACGCTCCTGCTCGGCGGCGCCGATGCCCGCCCAGAGAGGCAACGCGAGGTTCTCGGCGGCGGCACGCTCGGTCTCGCCGAGCGAGCCCGGCCCGTAGCCCAGGGACGCGAGCGCGGGCTGAAGGTGGAGCGGGCGCGCGTAGTACGCGGAGCAGCCGATCCCGGCGTCGCCAAGCGCGGCCCGGACGGAGTCGCGAGCAGGCGTCCGGACGACGTAGGCGTGATAAACGTGCCCGGGCTCGTCCTCCGGGAGCTCGCAGACCTCGCCGAGGCCGAGCTCCGCGTAGCGGGCGGCCGCCTCCCGCCGCGCCTGGTTCCACCCGTCGACCTCGGGGAGGAAAAGCCGCAGAGCGGCCGCTTGGATCTCGTCCAGGCGCGAGTTTCGACCCACGAGCTCGAACGTCTGCTTGTCGCGCGAGCCGTGGAAGCGGAGGAGCCTCACGGTTTCGGCGAGCTGGGGATCGGACGTCGCGACGAGACCGCCGTCGCCGAGCGCGAAGAGATTCTTGGTCGGGAAGAAGCTGAAGGTCGCCGCCGCACCGATCGAGCCGACTCGACGGCCGTCGAGCCGTGCCCCGAACGCCTGGGCGGCGTCCTCGATCACGGGGATCGCCCCCGGAAGGTCGCCGAGCGGAGCGGGTCGACCGAACAGGTGGACCGCGATGATCGCGCGGGTCCGGCGGGAGACCCGTGCGGCGACGTCCACCGGGTCGAGGGTGAGCGAGACGGGATCGACGTCGCAAAAGACCGGCGTCGCGCCGCGGCGGACGATCGGCTCGACCGTCGCGTAGAACGTGAACGCTGGGGCGATCACCTCGTCGCCGGAGCCGACGCCGAGCGCCTCGAGAACGAGCTCGATCGCGTCCGTTCCGTTCGCCACTCCGACCGTCTCCCCGACGCCGAGGAACGCCGCCGCCTCGCGCTCGAGCCCCTCGACGTTCGGGCCGAGGATGAATCGGCCGGAGTCGACGACGGCGGCGATCCGCGCGAGAAGGGCGGCTCGAAGGGGCGCGTATTGCGCCCGGACGTCGACGAGGGGAATCGTCACGGCGTCAGTCTACGGCGGCCGCTCCCCCGCCTCGCCGACCGACGAGCCGACGCCTCCCGCCTCGCTAGGCGGAGCGCTCGAGCGTGCGCCGGCGGACACGACGTTGGCGCGCGCGAGCGACAACGATGAGCGTGCCGAGAAGGACGAGCGCCGCGACCGCGTAGTCGGTGTAGCGCCACGTCTCGTGGAACCGCTCCCAGCTCGCTCCCACGGCGAGCCCGACCGCCGCGAGGCCGAAGTACCAAGGAACGCTTCCCGCGGTCGTGAGCGCGATGTAGCGCCCGAGCGGCATCTCCGCGATGCCGGCCGGAATCGAGATGAACGACCGGATGAGCGGTACGCAGCGCCCGACGAGCACGGTCAGGATCCCCCACCGTTCGAACCACGCTTCCGTCTTGTCGAGCTTCTCGGGCGTGACGTGCAGCCATCGGCCGTGGCGCTCGAGGTACGGCCGGCCGCCGTAGAGTCCGATCGCCCAGCCGACGATCGATCCGACGACGTACCCGACCGTTCCTGCCGTCGCAACCGCGACGAATGCCCACCCCGTCGACTCGACCGGGTCGCCGGCGAGCGTGACCTCTTGGTTCGCGAACGCACCGACCGCGAGCGCACCGGCGTACACCATGACGAGCTCGCTGGCCGCCGGGAAGACGGCGTCGACGACGGAAAGGACGAGGACGGCGTAGAGCCCGTAGTCGGCGATCCAGGTCGTGATCGCGTCGGTCACCTCGTGCACGGCTCCGGATTGTAGGGCGCGCCTCGCCCGCGCCCGCTCACGCTAGAGGGTGGGAACGACGCCGAGCCCGACGCGGACGCGATTCCCGCTCGAGTCCGACGCGACGAGAACGGCGTGCCAGCGACCGCGGGGGATGCGAAGGGTCAAGGAGCCGGCGAGCGGCTGGCGCCCGAGCAAGAGGGATCGTCGCCGTCCCGCTCGCTCGAGCCGCACGATCATGCGAAGCCACGGCGTGCCCGCGTCGACGGCGCGCCACGTGAGCCGGCGCCGTACGACGCTCGTCGTTACCGACGGCGGGTCACGGTCGACGGCGATCGTGATCGGGTGAAGCTGCACCTGGCCGCGGTTCCCCGCGAGGTCGACCGCGCTCGCCACCGGGCGGTAGATGCCCGGAGCGCGCCGACCCGGCCGCCACGCGACCGAGTACCAGCCGCCGGCCGGAGCGGCGAACGTGCGCCGGTCGCGAGCGACGCGGACGGTCACCGTCGAGACCTTCGAGACCCAGACGGCGATCCGCGCCTCGTCGCGGAAGCCGTCGTCGGGCCACGGGTACAGCGTCGGCACCGAGCGGCCGCCGCGGAGCACCGGCGCCTCGCGGCGGTAGCGGTCGAACCGGTCGCGCGCTTCACGCCAGAACGGATCCCCCGTTCGGATCCAGAGCCGGTCGAGGAGGTAGATGTGGTAGAGGTGGTAGCGGAGGGGCGCTTCTGACCCCAGCGCGTAGCGCGACCAGTAGCCGGTGTCGAACCGGTGGAAGAGCGCCCTCGCCGCGCGACGAAGACGGACGGCGAGCGCCGCGGCCGACACGTCGTCCGTCGCTTCCGCGTACCTCGCGATCGAGAGGGCCGCCTGCAGCTGCGCGTTCAGGACGACGAGGTCGTTGAAGCTGTAGAGCCGGATCCAGGGACCGGTCGAGACCCGGAAGACGAGCCTCCCGGAAATGGCGCGATACGCGCGCCGAGCTGCCTCCCGGAGCGAGGGGTCGCCGAAGCGGCGCGCCGCAAGGGCGAGTCCGTGCGCGAGGGCCGCTTGCGCCATCCCGGACGTCCAGGGAGGCGTCCCGCCGCCGTACGGGAAGAGGTACTCGAGAACCGCCCCGCGCCGACGCGGCACGAGACGGGCCGCGAGCGCGTGCGCGAGCGCGGCCGCTCGGCGATCATGGCGCGCGGCCAGATGGCTGGTGAGCGCGCCGGCGTTCGCGAGCGGGTGGAACTGGAGCCCGTAACTGCCCCAGCTCCGGTAGACGACGCCGTCGGCGCCGTAGACGTCCGTCCTGTGCGGTGGGACGCCGCGGGTCGAGAGGTAGGTCGTGTTTCGCTCGAGCATCCGGAAGAGCGTGAGCGCCCGCGGGCGGTTGTACGCGCGCGCCTGCAGGCGAACGAGCGCAAGGACGCGGGCGAGGGTCGCGTACCGAACGCCGGGAAGGAGAGTCAGGACGGCGCGGGCGCGCCCAACGATGAGCCGGTAGTGCGCCGCGTCCGCTCGGGTGAGGCGACCGGCCGCGACAGCGCGGCGCAGGCCGGCGACGATCGCACGGGCGTCCCGGATCGGCCGCGCCCGCACGACAGCCGCCGTCCGGAGCGTTGTCTCTTCGGGATCGGCAGGTTGCGCCGCGGCGTGTGGAACGCCGGCGAGCGCCACGAGAGCGGCTGCTAGAACGGCGAAACGAGACACGACGCGACCCCTGCTCAGGAAAGCACACCCCCCGACGCATGGGAAGCAGGCCGAAACGTGCCGGCGAGTCCGAGCTGGCGCGCTAGCTCCAGACTCGGACGTCGCGATAGAGCGTGTCGCGCTGCACGGGCGTCTTTCCGAGCGCTTTGATCGCGCGCACGAAATCGGGTGCGCTCGCTCGGTGTGTCGTCCCGGCAGCCGAGACGACGTTCTCCTCGATCATGATGGAGCCGAGGTCGTCGGCGCCGAACCCGAGCGCGACCTGGCCGACCTTCATCCCCTGCGTCACCCAGCTCGACTGGATGTGGTCGACGTTGTCGAGATAGATCCGGCTGACCGCCTGGGTGAGGAGGTAGTCGAACGACGTCGGGCGGCGCTCGGCCGGGACCTTCGCTGCCAGCCGGTTCCCGTCGGCCTGAAACGTCCACGAGATGAACGCGCGGAAGCCGCGAAGCTCGTCTTGGAGGTCGCGGATCCTGCGCATGTGCTCGACTCGCTCCGAGAGCGTCTCCACGTGGCCGTACATCATCGTCGCCGTCGTCGAGATCCCGAGCCGGTGGGCCTCGCGCATGACGCCGAGCCACTCGCCCGACTTCGTCTTCTTCGGGCTGATGAGGTCGCGCACTCGGTCGACGAGGATCTCGGCGCCACCGCCCGGAAGCGAGTCGAGCCCGGCGTCGCGGAGCCGGGTCAGCGTTTGCGGGATCGTCAGCTTCGAGCGCCGCGCGACGTGCTGAATTTCAGGGGGGGAGAGCGCGTGGAGGTGGATCGGATAGCGCGCCTTGATCGAGGCGAAGAGATCCTCGTAGTAGTCGACGCCGAGGTCGGGGTGGTGCCCCCCCTGCATGAGGAGGGCCGTCCCGCCGAGGGCGAGCGTCTCCTCGATCTTCTTGAAGATGACGGGCTTCGGGAGCAGGTAGCCCTCGCGCCGGTCACCGGGGCGACGGTAGAAGGCGCAGAAGTGGCAGTCGGTGTAGCAGACGTTCGTGTAGTTCACGTTTCGGTCGATCACGAACGTCACCCGCTTCGGGTCGACCTTTCGGTTGCGAAGCTCGGCGGCGGCGCGCCCGATCGGAACGAGGTCGCGCGAGCGAAGAAGCGCAAGCGCGTCGCCGTCGGAGATCCGCTCGCCGGAGAGCGCCTTGTCGAGAACTTCTGCGACCGTCACGCGGGGACCGGGTCAGACACGACGAGCCGAAGCTCGGGGACGGCGTCGAGCTCCCCGGCGTCGCGAGCGAGCTCGAAGAACGTGAGGACGCCGGCGCGCTCGCGCGGGCCGAAGCGATAGCCGAGCTTCTCGAAGTAGCGGGCGAGGAAGCCCGCCGGATAGCCGTAGCGGGCGCTCGCCGCGCGCGCGAGCGCCTCCGGTCGCTCCTGGGCGGAGCGGTGGGCGCCGAGGAGCGCGTCCTCGAGCTCGGCGATGCCGTCGGGGACGGGGTCGCGACAGGCGAAAAGGGCATAGACCATGGGAAGGCCCGTGCGCTCGAGCCAGAGCCGCCCGAGGTCGTGATGCGGCGTCGGATCCTCGAACATCGACCGGAGCGCCGCGTCGCCGATCAAAAGACGCGCGTCGGCCGCCTCCCCGAGCGGGACGTGCTCCGCGTCGGGCAGGAGGACGCGGACGAGCACGGCCGACGTCGCGCTCTCCGGCGTGACGGCGACGGAGCGAATCGAGGCGAGCGGCGCCCGCGAGACGAGCTGGATCGAGTCGACCGCTCCCTCGGAGGAGACACAGAGGCGCGGGAGGATGCGGAGCCGGCTCGCGTGGCGCGCGTACTCGATGGACGAGATCGGGGCGAGGTCGACGTCGCCGGCGAGCAGCGCTCGATTGAGCTCGGTCGGCACGCCCGCGACCTCCTCGACGTCCGCGTCGAGCCGGAAGAAGAGCGGCGCCATGTTGACGTACGAGATGCGGCCGAGGCGAATCACGCCAGGCAGCCCCGGGGTTCTCGCGCGTGTAACTGCGGGTCCCGACCCGCCCCCCTGCTCGCGTCGAGCGTACCGCCAAAGAGCGCGCGCGTGTGCGGCCCAGGGCCGCGACTCTGCAACAAGCTGGCGGAAAGCGGCGCGCTCGGGGCGGCGCGATCCTCCTGCGATCGCGCGTCCGGCGTCACGCGCTCCACCGCCGCACCTCTTTGTAGAGCGTGTCCCGCTGCACGGGAACACGCCCGGCCTCCCGGACGAAGCGGACGAGCTCGGCGACCTTCTGCTCCGTCTCGGTGCGGGCGCCGGCGGCGTGGAAGATCTCCTCGCGGACGACCGTGCCCTGGACGTCGTTCGCGCCGAAGTGGAGAGCGACGGCTGCGAGCGGCATCCCCATCATGATCCAGTAGGCCTTCACGTGGGCGATGTTGTCGAGGAGGAGTCGCGACACCGCGATCACCTTGAGGTCGTCCGAGCCTGCCGTGAACGTCCAGCCGCGCCGCTCGAAGACCGTGTTCTCGGGATGGAAGGCCAGGGGGATGAACGCGAGGAAGCCACCGGTCTCGTCCTGGAGGTCGCGCAGGCGGAGCAGGTGGTCGACGCGTTCCTCGTACGTCTCCACGTGACCGTAGAGCATCGTGCAGTGGGTCGGAATCCCGAGCCGGTGGGCGGTCCTGTGCGTGTGGAACCAAAAATCGGGATGCTCCTTGCCGGGCGCGACGAGCCGCCGAACGCGCTCGGCGAAGATCTCCGCGCCACCCCCCGGAAGCGAGCCGAGCCCGGCGTCGCGAAGCTCGCACAGCACGTCCTCGTGCGTCCGCCCGGAGAGCTTCGTCATGTGGTGGATCTCGCTCGCCGTGAAGCACTTGAGGTGCACGTCCGGCATCGCCTGCTTGAGCGAGCGGACGATCTCGACGTAGTAGTCGAGGTCGACGTGCGGGCTCTCGCCGCCCACCATGTGAATCTCCGTGAACCCGGTCAGCTCGCGCTGCCGGAGCGCGTCCTCGACGAGCTCTTGCGGCGTGTAGGTGTAGGCCCCCTCCTGCTTCTGAGTCCGCGCGAAGGCGCAGAACTTGCACTTCACTCGGCAGACGTTCGTCTGGTTCAAGTAGAGGTTCTGGACGAAGTAGACGTCGTCCGTCCCGCCTCGCCGCCGGCGCGCCTCGTCCGCGAGCTCCCCGAGTGCGAGCAGATCGTCCGATTCGAGCAGTGCCAGGCCGTCCTCGAAGTCGAGG
>JALZGN010000296.1 GCA_030861005.1 Actinomycetota bacterium | reverse complement strand
GCCCCCGAGTCGGTGAAGGGTGCCTCTCTCGCATCCTCTTCCAACGTTTCCCGGTCTTCGCCGTGGATAGGGCGCGACAACTAGGGGAAAACCCTGTGGAACCTGTGGGAAACGGCTCGAGAGACGCGCCGCTGCGGTCGCTGCGAGTGGGCTAGGTTGCGAAGACGCCCACCGCTCGAAACCGGGCCCGGCGTTCGAGCCGGCGCGCTTCGGCGTCACGCGCGTCCAGCTCGCCGAGCGCCGAGTCGAGCCCTTCGGCGAGGAGCCGCGCCGCTCCCTCGTAATCGGTGTGCGCGCCGCCCACTGGCTCAGGGACGATCGCGTCGATCACCCCGAGGTCGAGGCAGTGGCGTGCGTCGGGCTTGAACGCGGCCGCCGCCTTCTTCGCCTCGCTCGCGTCACGCCAGAGGATCGCCGCACAGCCTTCGGGAGAGATGACCGAGTAGATGGCGTTCTCCTGCATCAGCACTCGGTCGGCGACGGCGATCGCGACCGCGCCGCCGGAGCCGCCCTCGCCGATCACGCAGGAGACTGAGGGCACGCGGAGACGGACCATCGCAAGCTGACAGCGAGCGATCCAGCCGCCCTGGCCGTGCTGCTCCGCTGCGACGCCCGGGTACGCCCCCGGCGTGTCGACGAGCGTCAGAACAGGGAAGCCGTGGCGGTCGGCGAGCTCCATCACGCGTATCGCCTTTCGATACCCCTCGGGGTAGGGCATCCCGAAGTTCCTGTGCGTTCGCTCGCGGACGTCCCGGCCCTTCTGGTGGCCGACGAGAGCGACGGTGCGACCCCGGAACCGACCGAGACCGGCGACGATCGCGGGGTCGTCGGCGAGCGCGCGGTCGCCGTGGAGCTCGATGAAGTCCTCGAAGAGTCGCTCGGCGTAGTCGAGCGTGTACGGGCGGTCTTGGTGGCGAGCGAGCTCGACCGAGTGCCAGACCTCGTCGGCGCTCGGCTCCGCCGCGATCCGCTCGATCTGGCGCTCCAGCCGCGTGAGCTCGTCGCGGACGCCCACGCCGCCGATCAGCGGGACGTTCCGAAGCTTCGCGAGACGCTCCCGGAGGCGTAGCTGCTCGATCTCGTTCTGCTTCGGCTCAGCGGCCATCGAGGGCAGTGCCGACCTCGAAAGCAGCCGCGGCGCCGGCACGCGGTGTCAGCGAGGGGGTCGTCATCGAGCGAAGAGGGAGAGCAGCCGACCGAGGAACGGGCGGAGATCCGTTCGGCGGACGATGGCGTCGACGTGCCCGAAGCGGGCGTTCGACTCGGCGAGCCCGAAGTCGTCGGGGAGTTTCTCCCGCGTCGTCTGCTGCACGACGCGTGGCCCGGTGAAGGCGAGGAGGGCGCCAGGCTCGGCGACGACCACGTCCCCCAGGCTCGCGAAGCTCGCGAGGACGCCGGCCGTCGTCGGATGCGTCATCACCGTGACGAAGGGCGAGCGCGCTTCGCGGAGGACGTCGACCGCGCACACGGTCTTCGGCATCTGCATGAGGGAGAGGATCCCCTCCTGCATCCGTGCGCCGCCGGACGCGGTGACGGCCACGAGCGGCACGCGCCGGTCGGCCGCCCGCTCGCAGGCGCGCGCGATCTTCTCGCCCACGGCGCTCCCCATCGACCCGCCCATGAAGGCGAAGTCCATGACCGCGAGCTCGCACGGCCTTCGCTCGATCGCCGCTTCCCCCGCCACGACGGCGTCGCCGAGGCCCGTCTCCATCTCCGCCTGAGCGAGGCGCTCGGTGTACGCCTTCAGGTCGAAGAAGGCGAGCGGGTCGGCCGAGCGAAGCTCCATGTCGCGCTCGCGGAAAGTGCCTGCGTCCGCGAGCTGCGCGATCCGCTCCCGGACGCGGACCGGGAAATGGTGACCGCACTGCGGGCAGACAAGGAGCGTCGCCTCGAGCTCGTCGTCTCGGTAATGGGAGCCGCAGCGGGGGCACGTGTTCGGATGGCGCCCCCCCGTCTCCGCCGGTTCGTCCCGCCGCCGATCCTCGATCGAGACGTCGATCCGGCTCGCCATCGCGGCCGTATCCTAGAGCCGCGCCGGGGAGGGCGAGGGACGGCGCGGCTAGAGACCGAGCGCGCGGGCAAACGGGACGAGCCCGTCGGCGTTCGCCGGTGCGGGGCTCAGCCCCGTCAGTCCGAGCCCGGCGACCGGCTTCGCCGCCGCGATCCGTTCGAGAAGCACGAGCGTCTCTTCGACCGTCGGCCCCCCAGGCGTCGGCATGAACGGCGCGATGCCGCCGTTCGGGCGAAGGACGTCGAGGTCGAGTGCGACGTAGACCGCTTCCGTGTCCGCGATCGCCGCGTCGACTCCGTCGGCGGCGAGACGGAGGCCCGAACGGGCGATGTACTCCTCCTCCGGCGGGTCGAGCTCTCGGGCGCCGACCAGCACGACGTCCGTCGGGGCGACCGTCTCCGAGTCGAGCAGCATGCGAAGCGGCATTCCCCACTCGTTCCCGCTCGGGGACGTCGCCGGCGTGTTCAGGTCGCCGTGCGCGTCGAGCCAGACGAGCGCCAGACGTTCGTAGCGAGCCGCCAGTCCCTCGACGGCACCGACGTGCGCGCAGCAGCATCCACCGAGCACGAGCGGCCGTTCCGGGAGCTCCGCCGCGAGCGCGAGGTTCTGCTCGCTCAGCGTCTCCTCCTCGACGACCGCGACCTCGGGGTAGGGAAGCGGCAGGTAGGCGGCCTGCACCATCGCCTCGCCCCCTTGCCCCCAGGCGGAAGGGACGCGGACGAGTCCGGCGGCGAACTCGCGCCCGCAGGAGTGGCACTCGTAGCCCTCACCGAGCGCGACGGCGGTGAGCGTCCGACAGGAGGGGCAGCGCGCGCGCAGCCGCGACACGCGCTAGAGGATAGACGGCGCCGGCTAGGCCGGGACGATCGCGTCGAGCGCCTCCGCGAGCCCGGCGAGCGAAGGGAGCTCGGCCGCGCGCCGCAGGTCGCTCGTCTCGGCCAGACGGTTGATCCAGACCGCCGGGACGCCGAGCTCGGCGGCGGGGGCGAGATCGTGAAACGCGCTCGCGGCGACGTGGACGTGCCGAGAACGATCGACGTCCGCGCGCTCGAAAAAGCGGAGCCAGTGCCCGTAGGCGGGCTTGTACGAGCGCGCCTCGATAGCCGTCACCGTCGCATCGACTCGCGTCCCGATCTGCGCGAGTGAGGCGGCGAGGAGATCGGGGTCGGTGTTCGAGAGGACCGCGAGGCGCCACCCGCGCGCCCGGAGCTCCGCGAGCTCGCTCGGCACCTCCGGGAACGCGCGCCACGAGGGAAGTGCGTCGGCGAGCGCAGGCTCGTCCTCGGGGCGAAGGTCGAGACCCTCCGAGTCGGCGAGGAGGCGAAGCGTCTGCGCGAGCACCGCGCGGTAGGGAAGCTCCGGGTTGAGCTCGACGCGCGGCTCGATCTCGTGGAAGCGAGCAAGGAGGGCATCCGCGTCCTCGCTCGGCCACAGGCGCGCGAGCTCGCCGCGAATGCCGCCGTCCCAGTCGATCAGCGTCCCGTAGCAGTCGAACGAGGCCCAGCGTTCCACCGCTAGCCGGTGAACCGCTTGATCACGAGGCATGCGTTGTGGCCGCCGAAGCCGAAGCTGTTCGAGAGCGCGACGGCGACGGGCACCTCCCGCGCTTCGTTCGGGACGTAGTCGAGGTCGCACTCAGGATCGGGCTCCTCGTAGTTGATGGTCGGCGGCAGGACGCGGCGCTCGACGGCGAAGATCGACGCGATCGCCTCGATCGCCCCCGAGGCGCCCAGGCAGTGGCCGGTCGCGCCCTTCGTCGACGACACGGGCGTCCGCCGCGCCCCCTCCTCGCCGAAGGCGAGCTTGATGACGCGGGTCTCGCTCGCGTCGCCGAGCGGGGTCGAGGTGCCGTGCGCGTTCACGTAGCCGACCTCGTCCGGGCCCATGCGGGCGTCGGCGAGCGCCATCCGGATCGCGCGTGCCGGGTGCCGTCCGGTCGGATCGGGCTCGGTCACGTGCTGCGCGTCGGAGGAGAGGCCGTAGCCGGCGATCTCGGCGTAGATCGTGGCGTCACGCGCCTTCGCCCGCTCGAGGTCCTCGAGCACGAGGATTGCCGCACCCTCGCCCATGACGAACCCGTCGCGCTCGAGATCGAAGGGGCGGCTGGCCCGCTCGGGCTCGTCGTTTCGGCGCGAGAGCGCGCGCATCGCCCCGAAGCCGGCAATCCCGGCCGGCGTGATGCCAGCCTCGGTCCCCCCCGCGAGCATCACTTCGGCGCGGCCGAGCCGAATCGCGTCGACCGCCTCGCCGATCGCCATGTTCGACGCCGCGCACGCGGTGCACTGGGAGCTAAGCGGGCCGCGCGTCCCGAGCTCCATCGAGACCCAGGCGGCGCCCATGTTAGGGATGATCGCCGGGATCGACTGCGGGTTGACGCGGTCGGGACCGCGCTCCATGAGCGCCCCGACGAGCTGCTGGAAGCTCGCGAGGCCGCCGATCCCCGTCGCGACGGAGACGCCCGTGACCTCGCTCTCGCCGCCCACGTCGATCCCCGCGTCCTCCTCCGCCATCCGGGCGGCGGCGACGACCATCTGCGCAAAGCGGTCCATCTTCCGCGCCTTCCGCCGCTCGATCCACCGCGTCGGGTCGAAGTCCTTCAGCTCGCACGCGAACTTGACCGGGAAGGCGCTCGCGTCGAACGACGTAATCGGCGCAGCGCCGCTCTTCCCGGCGACCAGGTTCTCCCAGAAGCTCTCCACGTCGTTCCCAAGCGGCGTCAGCGCCCCCAGGCCCGTCACGACGACCCGTGTCCGCCCGTCCGCGCTCACCGACGTCACATCCCGAGGCCGCCGTCGACGCGGAGGACCTCTCCCGTCACGTAAGCGGCCTCGTCGGAGCAGAGAAAGCGTACCGCCCGCGCCACGTCCGCCGGATCGCCCAGGCGCCCGAGCGGCGTCAGGGCAAGGAGGCCGGTGCGGAGGTCCTCGGGGAGACCGCTCGTGATGTCGGTCGTGACGTAGCCCGGCGCGACCGCGTTCACGCGGACGCCGCGCGAGCCGAGCTCCTTCGCGAGCGCCTTCGTGAGACCGATGAGGCCCGCCTTGGTCGCTGCGTAGTTCGCCTGCCCCGCGTTTCCGTGCAGCCCGACGAAGCTCGTCAGGTTGACGATCGCGCCGCTTCGACGGCGCAGCATCTTCCGCGCGACCGCGCGGCAGGTATAGAAGGCGCCGCTCAGGTTCGTCGCGACCACGCGGTCCCAGTCGTCGTCCGACATGCGCGCAATCAGCGTGTCTCGCGTGATCCCCGCGTTGTTCACCAGGATGTCGAGGTCGCCGAGCTCATCCTCGGCGCGCTCGACGAGCGCCACCGCCATCTCACGGTCGGCGACGTCGCCCGCGATCGCGACCCCGTCGATCTCGCCCGCGATCGCCTCGGCTGTCTCCGCGCTCGCGCGGTAGTTCACGGCCACGCGTGCGCCCGCGGACGCGAGCTCGCGCGCGATCGCGGCGCCGATCCCGCGCGAGGCGCCAGTCACGAGCGCCGTTCTGCCCGCGAGGGAGCAGAACTCAGGCAGCGGAGAGTGTCTCCCGGAGCTTCTCGAGTCCGTCGGTGTCGCCCACCGAGACGGTCCGGAGCGAGCGGTCGCAGCGGCGAAGGAGCCCGCTCAGCACCTGCCCCGGGCCGATCTCGACGAAAACGTCGGCGCCGTCCTTCACGAGCTCGCGAACGGCCTGGGTGAAGCGAACGGGCGCCGTCAGCTGCTCGAGCAGGATCGCGCCGATTCGCTGCGCGCTCTCGAGCTTCGCCGTCACGGTCGACATGAAGGGCGGAGACGGGTCGCTCCACGCGACGCGTGCGACCGCGGGGCGCAGCCGGTCGACCGCGCGCGCGACGAGAGGGCTATGGAACGCGCCGCTCACGCGCAGCTTGACCGTCCGGCGGGCCCCGCGGCGCGAGGCCTCCTCGAGCAGTCGCTCGACCGCGCGGCTCTCCCCCGAGACGACGAGCTGGCCGGGGCAGTTGTAGTTCGCAGGCCAGACGCCGTCGATATCGGCACAGAGCTGCTCGACGACCTCGTCCTCGAGGCCGAGCACGGCGGCCATCGCGCCCGGGCGCTCGCCGGCGGCCGCTGC
>JALZGN010000288.1 GCA_030861005.1 Actinomycetota bacterium | reverse complement strand
CCCCCGGGGAGTCGAAGCGGGCGAGCGCGAGCGCCGCGCATGCCACCGCCGCGGCCGACCCGATCGCGGAACGGGAGCCTGCCGCGATCCTCGTCGAGTTCCGGGCCGCGCAAGCGCGGGCAACGAGCCGGCTCGGGAGCGCGTCGGTCGAGCGGAAGAGCGCCGCGCCGCCGAAGAAGGCGAGCCGCTCGGGCGGAAAGAAGTCGGCGGGCGGACAGGCGGAGGCGCCGCTCGTCACTTCGTCAGGCGCCGGGGGATCCGGCGGCGGCTCGCAAGCGACGCCGTTCCCCGGCGGCTCGCAGAGCTCGTCCTTGCCGGGCGTCGCCGGAGGCCTGCCGGACCTCGCTGCCGGAGCCGGCGTCTCCTCCCCTCCGGCCGTATCCGCCCCGGCCGGCGCCGCGGAGGCGGTCGCAGGCCCCGTCGGCGGAGTAGAGAGCAAGGTTCCCTCGCTCCCGGCATCTCCAGTTCAGACACCCTCACTCCCGACCGTGTCGGTGCCGACCGTGTCGGTGCCCGACACGGACTCTCTCCCGTAAAGGCTCCCCGGTTTCGCCGGGGAGCCTTCTTTCGTCCGATTCCTTCGTTCTCGCGACCGCCGAGCCCACGGACCGGTCGTTACACTCCGGCGATGCTGAACCGGCGAAAGGCGATGGTCGGCTGGCTCGTCTACTCGGCCGCGAAGCCGATCGTCAAGCGCGTCGTCGCGCGGAAGGCCCGGGCCGCTGTTCCGGGCACGCGTGCGGGCTCGCGCGCGCCGAACACGGCCGCGATCATCGCCGTGCTCGCGGCTCTCGCCGGCGCACTCGTCGTCTGGCGTCGTCGCTCGAGCGGCGACGACGAGTCGCCGCCAGGCTGACTCGAACAGTCGCCGTTGTCGCGGCCGCCGCTCGCCGACGTCTGCGGCCGAGCTCCGGGGACGGTCCGACTCGCATGATTCGCGCGCTCTCGCCCGTGGACTACCGGGCCCTCGCGAACCTCGTCGGCGCGGTCGAGGTGGAGGAGCCGACGCCGACGGCGACCGGCTTCGCTCACTGGATCGAGACGATGCCACCCCGGGGGCGGTTCCGCGGCTGGGTCGCCGAGGAAGACGGACGGCTCGTCGGTGCCGCGTGGGGATACTTGGAATGGTCGGTGAGCGCCGAAGGCGCCGCGTCGCTGTGGACGGGCGTCCTACCGGAGGCCCGTCGGCGCGGGATCGGAAGCACGCTCTTCGCCGCCGCCGAGGAGCACGTCCTCGGAAGCGGCGCGCGCAAGCTCTCGGCGTTCGCCCTCGAGCGCTCGAACGGCGAGCGGTTCCTTCGTGGGCGGGGCTTTCGGCGGGCGCGGACGTCGCTCGTTCAGCGCCTCGACCCGTCCACCGCGGACGTCTCCGCGCTCGCGCCGCTCGAGGAGGCGAAGCGGGGGGAGGGCTTTGCCCTCGTGCCCCTCGGCGCGGTCGCCGATCGCACGCGCGAGCTCCACGCGCTCTACGTGGCCGCCTCGGCGGACATGCCGGCCGACGACCCGGAGGACGACATCCGGTTCGACGAGTTCGTGTCGCACCTGCTGGGCGATCCGGAGCTGACGCCGGAGGGAAGCTACGTCGTCCTCGCCGACGGGCGACCGGCGGCGCTTGCGTTCCTCCTCGTGAACCGCGAGGCGGCCGCTGCGCTCAACGAGATGACCGGGACGCTCCCCGACTTCCGCGGCCGCGGCCTGGCGAGGCTCGCGAAGCTCGCGACCGTGAGGTGGGCACGGGCGCAGGGGATTCGCGAGCTCGTGACCGAGAACGACTACGAGAACGAAGCGATGCGGGCGCTCAACAAGAGCCTCGGCTACCGCGTCACGCACGTGCGCGCGTGGCTCAGCCGCTCGGCCGAGGCGGAAGCGGGCGCCGACGTGTCGCGCTGACCGCGGGCGCCCGGACTCGGTTACGCGCGCGGCACGAGCCAGGTCGAGCGCGCGTACGCGCAGGCTCGTCCGTCGGGCGCGAGGATCGCCGAGCCGGCGTAGCGCTTTCGTCCTTCCCTCCCGATGGGCCAACCCACCACCACGTGCGGCCGGCCGGCCTGGACGGGTGCGACGAGCCGAGCAGCGAGCCTCCCGAGGAGGACGCCCTCGCGCGAGAAGTCGTCCACCGCCCACCCGCTCGGACAATCCAGCGCGGCCCAGGCGATTTCCTCGCCGATTTGGCTCGTCGGGAGCCAAGGCGACGCGACGAGCCCGTTGCGGCCGACGGGGCCGGCGAAGATCCGAAGCCCGTCCGCCCGCTCGGGGCCGCACACGAAGCAGGTGGCGTACGCGTGCGCGAGGAAACCTGCATAGCGTCGCGACGCCCGCTCTGCGTCGGCGAGCGAGACGGGGTCGGGAAGGTCGAGCTCGAGCTCGAGGGGCTCGGCCTCGGCGACGAGCTTCCCGTCGGCGTCGCGGACATTGACCCGCTCGCCCTCGCGAGTGACCGAGAGCGGCGCGTCGAGCGGCGGCGGGCGGCGGAGCGTCACCTCCGCCCGACCGCCGAGGAGGGCGGCGACGACGCCGCATGCGTAGCCGCCGTTCGCCGAGGCCGGCGGCCCGTTGAAGCGGCGCGGGATCACGATCCTCTCGGCCGCTAGGTTTTCCACAGCACGCGCTTTACGCTTCACCGGCGCCATGATGATCAACGAGCGCTCGAAGCGCGTCATCCCGTTTCGTGCCCACGACGCCAAGCGTGTGGGGGAGGGGTGCTATTACCTCGACTTCATCGTCTGGCTGAACGGGGACCGGATCGAGATGGGCGCGGGCGTCGGCTTCAACTACGGCTGCTACGTGAACGGGTACGGAGGGCTGACGATCGGCGATGAGGCGATGTTCGGCCCCTACTCGATGCTCCACACGGCGAACCACCACTACGAGGATCGCTCGCGACCCGTGACGGAGCAGGGGTGGCGCGCCCAGCCCGTGACGATCGGTCCCCGCGCCTGGATCGGGATGGGCGCGTGCGTCCTTCCCGGGGTCAGCGTCGGCGAGGGCGCGATCGTCGGTGGCGGCGCAGTCGTGACGCGGGACGTCGAGCCGTACGTCGTCGTCGCCGGAAACCCTGCCCGCCCGGTCAAAGAGCGACCGGCCTAAAGAGGGTTCCGCCCTCCGAATGCGCGTCCTCTTCCTCCAGCAGCAGCCCTGCGTGCGGTCGTTGAAGTACGCGGTGGGGCTCCGTGCCGTGCGTCCCGACCTCGAGATCGCTTTCGCCTACCAGGGGAAGACCCTCGGCGAGTGGTATCGCTCCGGCGACGAGCTCTTCGACGCCTGGTTTCACCTCGGGGAGGACCCGCGCTCCACCCTCCCGACCGTCCTTCGCCAGTACGCACCCGATCTCGTCCACAGCCACAACCTCCCCGACTCGTTGACCGTGCTCGCGAACGAGGTCGATCGTGCGCCCGTCGTCCACGACGTCCACGACCTCCAAAGCCTGCGTCGGACGCCGTACGAGAACGGTTTCCCCGAGCCGCGTGGACGACGGAGACTGGAACGCCGCGCCATCGAGGAGAGCGCCGCGGTTGTCACCGTCTCCGACGAGCTCCTGGTCGACATCCTCGCGCGATACCGGGCGGGCGGCCCCGCGGTCGTCTTCCCGAACTACGCGCTCCGCCGGGACCTCCCGGAGTGTCTTCCGCCGAGGGAGTGCCTGGACGGCAGGCCGCCGCGTCTCGTCTACGAGGGGACGCTCTCGACGAACGGCGGCCACTACGACCTGCGGGCGATCTTTCGGGCGCTCGCGGCCGAGGGAGTCTCGCTCGCGATCTTTCCGTCGCGGGAGGCGCCGGCCTACCGCGAGCTCGCCGCCGAGACGCCCGGCATCCGCTACCACGATCGCGTGGATCCGGCAGCGCTCCTGCAGCGACTTCCGGAGTACGACCTCGGCTGGGCGGGCTTCAACGCTTCCCTGAACAAGGCGCACCTCGACACCGCCCTTCCGAACAAGGTCTTCGACTACCTGGGAAGCTGCCTTCCCGTCGCGACGCTCGATCACGGCGCGATCCGCCGCCTCCTTCGGGAGCGCGGCGTCGGGATCGCGCTCGATTCCCCGTCTGACCTTCGCCGGGCGCTCGCGCGCTGCGACATGGAGGGAGTCCGCGACCGCGTTGCCGCCGTTCGCCACTCGCTGACGATCGAGGCGAACATCGACCGGATCCTGGCGCTCTACGACGCCGTCGCCGCCGCCGCGAACCGGCGGTCGACACCGGTCTCCGGTCGCGCGACCGAACGCCCCTAGGTCGGCCTCAACGGGTCGCTACGTTCTCTGCGTGCTCCGCGCGAAACCCGTCTTCGCCCTTCTTCTCGCCGCGGCGCTCACTGCGGGCGGTTGCGCGGGAGACGATCCTGGAGGGGCGTCGCCCTCGACTCGCGAGGCCACGTTCGTCGACCGAGACGGCGACGGCGTCCTGGAGCGAGGGCCGGGCGAGGCGCTTCTCGATCGCACCGAGCTCGCGTCCGCCTCGCGGGCAGTCCGGGAGCTCGCCGTCTTCGCCCAGATTGCCGACGCTCACGTGACAGACGAGGAGTCGCCTGCCCGAGTCGAGATGCTCGACCGCCTCGGCGACCCGTTCACCTCGGCCTTTCGGCCGCAGGAGGCGCTCACGGGCCAAGTGCTGGCGGCGACCGTGACCGCCCTCAACCGGCTGCGCCCCGACGCCGTCATCGTGACCGGCGACCTCGTCGACAACGCGCAGGCGAACGAGCTCGAGGAGGCGACGGCGATCCTCCGCGGCGGCCGGGTCGACCCCTCGAGCGGCTCGCAGCCCTACGAAGGCGTCCAGGCGGCGGGAAACCCGGACCCGTTCTACTACCGGCCGGACGTCGACCCGCCGCAGCACCCCGGGCTCCTCGCGGCCGCGAACCGGCCCTTCGTCTCGCCGGGCCTCAACGCCCCGTGGTACCCCGTGGTCGGAAACCACGATCTGCTCGTCCAGGGGAACCTCGCGCCGACGCCGCGAACGCGGGAGATCGCGGTCGGCGGATCGAAGCTCGTCTCACTCGACGAGTCCGCCCTCTCGGCTGCTCGTGCGCGCCGGCTCGAGCCTGCAGTCGTCGACGAGCTCCTGACGGGCGCGCTTCCCGGCGAGTCCCTTGCGGTGACTCCCGATCCCGGGCGGCGCGAGCTCGGCGCCCGTGAGGTCGTCGAACGCCTGCGCGCTGCGAGCGGGCACGGCGGATCGGGAGCGCGAATGGACGATGCCTTCGATCTCGGCCCGAGCGTGCGGGCGATCGTCCTCGACACCGCGCGCCGTCACGTGGGAGCGGAGGGCCGCGTCCGTCCGGCGCAAGTGCGCTGGCTCCGCCGCGAGCTGACGCTTGCGGGCGGCCGCTGGATCGTCGTCTTCTCGAGCAACCGCCTCACGGCGTCGGAGGGCGGGAGGGCGGCGCTCGCGCTCCTCGACCGGAACCCGCACGTCGTCGCCGCGATCACCGGCGACACGCACCGAAACTCGATCGTCCCGAGGCGGACGTCGGCCGGCGGCTACTGGCTCATCACCACGTCCTCGCTCGTCGACTACCCCGAGCAGGCGCGCGCGTTCCGGCTCTCGCGGACGGAGGCGGGTGGAGTCGTGCTCGAGACGTGGGTCGTGGATCACGACTCGGACGCCGTCCCGCTCGCGGCGATCTCGCGCGAGCTCGCCTTCCTCGACTACCAGGGCGGGCGCCCCCTCGGGCGCGCGGGGACGCGAGGCGATCGAAACGCCCGCCTCTACAGGTGACGCGCCGCTCGCGCGCGAGAACCGTTTCCCCCGGGGGACACCCCTAGATACCCCCTCGCGGTCAGCGTACCGCGGCGAACCGCGCGCATCGTGGGCCGATCGCGCCGAAAGGCCGCACGCGTCGCAACGGCTTTCACTCGGAGCGGAGCCCGGCGACGACCGGCTCCCGGACCGTGCCGCGAGCGACCCATGCCGCGGCCGCGAGGGCGACGAGCGCGAGCCCCGCGACGACGAGCGCGACCTCCCGCGCTCCCGCGTCGAGCGGGAGGGAGACGTACGAGGCGGCAAGCCGTGCCGCCGCGGGGCCGACCACCTCCCGCTCGAGCACGATCCCGAGCGGCGCGGCGAGCGCCGCGACGACGAGCGCCGCCCCGGCGAGGAGCTTGGTCACCTGGTGACGCGTGCCGCCGAGTGCGCGCAGGAGCGCGACCGCCCTCCGTCGCTCCTGCACGGTCAACGCAAGCATCTGCGCGAGCGCGTAGAGGCACACGAGCGCGTCCACCGCGGCCACGCTTCGAAGGAGCGCCGCGAGCACGCCGAGAAAGCCGTGGTTTTCGACCGTCACTCCGCCCACCCGCGCCGGGAAGAACCCGGCCACCCGAAGGGCGTCCGCGACGTCGTCCTTGCGCGCCTCTCGCTCGAGGAGCACCGCGATCTCGGGCTCGAGGCTCGGCGCCGCCGCGAGCAGGCGCGCTGGCCGTGCGTACGCGACCCGTCCCTCGTCCTCGAGGGCGCGCACGACCCCGATGACGCGGAGGCGGACCTCGCCGCCCGCGGCGAGTTGCGCCGCTAGCGTCGACCCCAGGTGCAGGTTGAGCGCCTGAGCAAGGCCGAGCCCGACCTCGACCTCGTCGTCGGCGTCGACCCGCCGTCCGTCCGCGAGGGGAGGCGCCTCGAAGCGCGTGTGGTCTCCCTCGAAGGCGACGATCCGGAACGTCTCGCCCAGCTCGAACGAGTCGGCGGCGGCGAGTTCGTAGCGCGCCGCCGCGCCGGCGACGCCGGGCACGCGGTCGATACGCGGAACCGCTTCCGCGGGGGCGGAGACGGTAAGGCGGTACCGCTTGCCGACCGTCTCCGGGTCCTGCTCGAGGCGCTCGAGGAGCGATGCCAGCGTCAGCATGAGGAGGACGACGGAGGCCGAGGCGGCGAGGACGACGACGGTGGCGCCCGTTCGAAGCGGCCGTGCGAGCACAAGCCGCATCCCGAGCCCGGCGGCGCCCGCAGGGAAGGGGATCCGGCGCGGCGTGCCCGTAACGTCGCTCCCGCGGAGCGTCTCGGCTGGGCGTCGACGCGCCGCCCGCCAGGCGGGCCAGGCGGAAGCGAGCGCGACGACGAGAACGACTCCGACCAGGCAGGCGGCGAGCGGTAGGAGGAGCGCCACTCCGGGCGCGAGCTCGTTCAGGGCCTCGAGGAGCCGCTCCGTGGGACCGAGGACGACCGCCGTCCCCGCCGCGAGCCCCAGGGCGCCTGCGGGCGCCGCGACGAGCGCTCCTTCGACGGCAGCACCCGCGGTTACTTGGCCGGCAGAGGCCCCGAGCGCGCGAACGACGCCGATCGCCTGGACGCGGCGCTGCACCTCGGCCGCCGACGAGGCGGCGAGCATCACCCCGGCCGCGGCGAGGGCGACGAGCGAGAAGGCGACGAGGAGCGCGATCACGATTCCCGCCGCCTCCCCGATCAGAGCGCGGATGCCGCTCCTCGTCACGAACTGGAGCGACTCGACGCCGAAGCTCGCCGCGCGCGCCTGGGCAAGCGTGACGTCGAGCCGGTCGGGGTCGCGCACCCAGAGCTGCGCGACGTTGACCGTCTGGCCGCCGTAGGGGACGTAGACGCGCGGCCCCGCCGTGAGCGGATAGGCGACGTTGTCGGGCTCGACGGCGACGCCGACGATCGCGAGCTCCTCGCCGCCGAGGGTCACGGTGTCGCCCGGCCCAGTCGCCCACTCGCGCGCGAGCCCGCGCTCGACGACGACCTCTCCCGCGCGCGCGACGTCTCGTCCCTCAACGACCGCGTAGCCGCGGGGGCCGGGGAGGACGCGCTGAACCCGTGCGTATTCGAACCGGTCGTCGTCGCCGGCGAGCGGGACGCCCTTCTCCTCGACTCGGTAGGAGACGGCGGCGACGTTCGGAAGCGCGCGGGCGCGCGCGCCGACCTCGTCGCGAGAGAGCGGCGCGAAGCGCGCGACCGCATCCGGGATATGAGCGCGCTCGGCGGCACGGTCGAATCCGGTCGCCAGACTGAAGCTGACGGTGACGGCGGCGCCCAGCATCGCGCTCGCCGCCGCGATCCCGCCCGCCGCGAGAAGCGCCCGGCCACGGCCCCGCCGAAGCCGCGCGAGCGCGGGCGCGAGGACGCCTCTCACGGGGCGAGCCGGCCGTCGCGCAGGACGAGAACTCGGTCGGCGACCGTCGCCGCCGCCTCGCGATCGTGGGTAACGAGGACGACGGCGCGCCCGTCGTCCGCGATCGAGCGGAGGAGTCGGATGACTGCACCGGCCGACTCGCCGTCGAGGTTCCCGGTCGGCTCGTCGGCGAGGACGAGCGACGGTTGGTTCACGAGCGCCCGCGCGATCGCGAACCGCTGCTGCTCGCCGCCAGAGAGCGATCCCGGAAGGTGCTCGGCGACGTGCGCGAGCTCGAGTCGCGCGAGGAGCGCACGCACCCGGGAAGCGGCGACGACGCCGTCGCCCGCAAGCCGCGCGGGAAGGAGGACGTTCTCGAGTCCGGTCAGCTCGGGCAGGAGATGGAAGGCCTGGAAGACGAAGCCGAGATGCTCGCGGCGAACCGCGGTCAGCCCGGCTTCGTTGAGGTGCTCGAGCGCCGTTCCCGCGACGACGACCGACCCCGAGTCGGCACGGTCGAGCCCGCCGAGCAGGTGGAGAAGCGTCGACTTCCCGGATCCCGATCGCCCGACGACGGCGACGAGCTCCCCGCGGGCGACGTCGAGATCGACGCCGTCGAGAACGCGGCGACGCGCCGATCCCGCTCCGTACTCCTTGACGAGCGAGCGAGCGGACGCGACGACCGACCCCACGCCGGACAGGATAGGCGCGCGCTAGTTCTCCTTCGCGTCGCTCTCCGCGCGGAGGATCTCGTCGAGCTGCGCGCCGACGAGGAAGATCGCCGACGACGTGAAGGTGTAGGCGGTCATGACGAGGAGGACCGTCAGGTTTCCGGCCGCCGTCTTGAAGTTCGCGATCGACGTCACGTACCACCGAAAGAGGAGCGACGTGCCGAGCCAGACGGCGATCACGAGCGCCGAGCCCGCGCTCGCCCAGCGGACCTGCGGCCGCTCGGCGGGCGCGTAGTGAAAGAGGAGCGCGACGGCGACGGCGAGGAGGAGCGCGGCAAGCGGCCAGCGCATGATCGTGAGGAGCCAGTCGAGCGCACCCCCGTCGCGAAGGCGCGGCCCGGCCGTCACCGCGAGCCCGGCCGCGACGAGCAGGCAGACGATCGAGAGGGCGAGCCAGACGGCTGTCGCCGCCTGGCGCAAGAACGATCGCCCCTCGCGGACGGCGTGGATCGCGTTCAGCGCGTCCATTACGAGCCGGACGGCGACCGTGAAGTACCAGAGGACAAGGCCGAACGCGAGCGCGATCAGCCCCGCCGATTCGCTCGAAAAGATCCGCTCCACCGAGTAGTTGATGCCGTCGAAGACCGGCCGCGTCACCTTCTCCGCCACGGACGGGGCAAGCGTGTCCCGCCAGACGTCCTCGAGCCCCGCCTCGCCGAGGACCGCGAGGGCGAGCAGGGTCATCGGGACGGCCGCGACGAGCGTCTGGAAGGCGAGCGCCGCCGAGTAGACGGGGAGCCGGCGCTGGACGACGCAGCGGACGAGCTCGCCGATCACCCTCCGCGTCTGGCGCCGGCGCTCCACCGGCGGAGTGTAGGTGGCGAGAGCGCCCCGGCTGGCCCCGCCGAACGCCGCCCGCGTACGTGCGATCCCGCCCGCGTAAGATTCGCGCGAAATCGGTGATCGCAAGCGCTCCGGACGGCGACGAAGCCGACTTCAGACGAAGCGCAGGCAGTTGCACGTCTGGAGCGAAGAGGAGGGCAGGGAATGACCGCACACGCGGGGGACAAGCTCGTCGTCGAGTCAAAGAAGGCCGGCCAGCCGGGGCGCGAGGGCGAGATCGAAGAGGTCGTCCAGGAGGACCCGCCGCGCTACCGAGTGCGCTGGACGGACGGGCGAACGACGATCTTCGCCCCGACGGCCGGCGTAGCGACGATCGAACCGAAGAAGAAGAAGCAGCGAGCGCGCAAGTAACTGCGCTCACGGAGGATGCCCGACGAGGTCGCTCGCGCCCGTATCGACTACCGCAGCGGCGAGCGGTTTCTCTCCCTGCGCCGAGCGCTCGGTGTCGAAACGTTTGGCCTCAACCAGCTCACGCTCCGGCCGGCGCAGCGCGGACGGATCCATCGCCACCGGAAGCAGGAGGAGGTGTACCTCGTCCTCGCGGGGGTCCTGACGGTGCTGGTCGAACGGGAGCCGCACGAACTGGAAGAAGGCGACCTCTTGCGCGTCCCTCCCGCGGCACGAAGGCAGCTCGTGAACACCGGAGCCGAGCGGTGCGTGATCCTGGCGATCGGCGCGAGCGGGGAACACGTTGGCCGCGACGGGGAAGCGTTCGCGAGTTGGGACGACGCTGAGGGGCGGCCTCCCCAGGAGGTTCCGCTTCCGGAAGACCTGCCGCTGCGGCGAGATCAGGAGGACGAAGACTCGAGGAGGAACGAATGACGACCGCGCGAGCGAGTCGGCTCACCGTCGATCCGCGAAATTAGATCCTCGGACCCACGACCCCCTCTGCGCGTTTCCCATCGCCGCGACCAGTAACGCCCTTGCGCTCCACATAATCGGGGGATGCAGGCTCGATCTGACGGGCTCGTCTTTTCGCCCTCCGACCTGAACTCGTTCCTCGCGTGCCCGCATCTGACGACGCTCGAGCTTGCCGTGGCACGCGGCGAGCTTCGTCGGGCCCTTCGGGTCAACCTTCACGCCGACCTCATCCGCCGGAAGGGACAGGAGCACGAGGCTCGCTACCTCGAGCAGCTCCGCGCAGAAGGCCGAGACGTCGTCGCTGTCTCCTTCGACGACCGCGACTGGCGTCGCGCCGCTCGCGAGACCGAGGAGGCGATCCGGGGCGGGGCGGGTGTCGTCTATCAGGCTTGCCTCGCTGACGGGCGGTGGCGGGGGTTCGCCGACTTCGTCGTGCGGCAGCCCAACGGCCTCTACGAGGTCGTGGACACGAAGCTTGCTCGTCACGCTCGGCCCGAGCACGTGCTCCAGCTCTCGTTCTACACGGAGCAGCTCGCGCGGATCCAAGGGCGCATGCCCGACGCGATGCACGTCGTCACCGGACCCGGCGAGCGCGAGACGTTCCGCCCCGACGACTACGCGGCCTACTACCGACGGTTGCGCGAGCGCTTCCTCGACGCGGTCGAGGCGCGGCGGATGACGTACCCCTACCCGGTCAACTTCTGCTCGCTCTGCGACTTCCTCTCCCTCTGCAAGGCGCAGTGGGAGCGGGACGACCACCTCGTCCTCGTCGCCGGCGTTTCGCGCATACAGGTGGAGCGGCTCGCCGCTGCGGAGATCCACACGCTGACCGAGCTCGCGGAAGCCGAGCCGGCGACGAGGGTCAAGAGCATGCGTCCGGCAACGTTCGAGAGCCTCCGCCACCAGGCCGAGCTCCAGCTCTATCGGCGGCGAACCGGCGAGCGCCGGGTCGATTTCCTTCGCGTCGAGCAGGAGCGCGGGTTCGCGCTCCTGCCCGAGCCGTCGGCCGGCGACGTGTGGCTCGACTTCGAAGGCGACCCCTGGTTCGAGCCGGCGCGCGGCCTCGAATACCTCACCGGCTGGATCGAGCTTGACGGTGCCGGCCGGCCGGACTACCACTGCCTCTGGGCGCACGACCGCGCGAGTGAGAAGGAGGCGTTCGAGCGCTTCGTGGATCAGCTCGTCGAGCGTCGCCGCCGGTTTCCGAGGATGCACGTCTACCACTACGCGCCGTACGAGCGCACCGCGCTCACACGTCTCATGGGCGAGCACGCGACGCGCGAGGAGGAGGTCGACGACCTTTTGCGCGGCGAGGCGCTGGTCGACCTCTACCGCGTTTTGCGCCAGGCGCTCCGCGCGTCCGTCCCGCGCTACTCGCTCAAGGACGTCGAGGAGCTCTACGGCTTCGAGCGCCGCGCCGAGGTCGGAGGTGGGGGAGAGTCGGTGCACGCCTTCGAGACCTGGCTCGAGAGCGGCGAGGCCTCGCTCCTGGACGGGATTCGCGCCTACAACGAGGAGGACTGCCGCTCGCTCTTCGAGCTGCACCGCTGGCTCCTCCTGCACCGGCCGGCCGACGTTCGATGGCGCCTCCCGCCCGACGAGCGGGAGCGAAGCGAGGAGGCGGAGGAGCGCGACCAGGAACGGGCGCGCGTCCGCGAGGCCCTCCTTCTCGGCGCGACCGAGGCGGAGCCCCGGTGGCTCCTCGCCCACCTCCTCGACTACCACGCGCGCGAGTCGCGGCCGCAGTGGTGGGAGTACTTCTTCCACAAGGGGCTGGACGAGGAGGAGCTGATCGACGACGGCGACACGATCGGCGCGCTCGAGCTGGCACGGGACCCCATGCCCGTGAAGAGGTCACTCGAATACACGTTCACGTTTCCCTCGCAGGAGCACAGGATCAGCGGGGCCGCCGTCGATCCCGCGAGCGAGCGTCGTTATGCGGTCAGCGTCGACGACGAGCGCGGCAGGGTCACGATTCGGCGCGGGATTACGGAGGCGGACGAGCGCCTCCCTCGCGCGCTCATTCCGCCGAAGCCGCTCCCGACCTGGGTGCAGCGAGACGCCGTCCTTCGCTTCGCGAAGCGGCAGGGCGAGTACCCCGCCCTCGTCGAGATCCTCGAGAGGCGGCCTCCGCGGGCCCGCCTCGACGGCTCGCTCGGCGAGGCGGCGCTCAGCCTCGAGGGCAGCTACCTCTTCGTCCAGGGGCCACCGGGCTCGGGGAAGACCTGGAACGGTGCGCGGATGGCGATTGCGCTCATGAAGGCGGGGCAGCGCGTGGGGGTCACCGCGCTCAGCCACAAGGCGATCCACAAGTTCCTCGAGGAGCTCGAGGACGCCGCGGTCGAGCAGGGGTACTCGTTCACGGGTCTCAAGAAGTCGGGCGGCGAGGAGGACTCAGCGTACCGCGGACGAGGGTTCGTCGAGAACGTCGGGGACAACGCGGCGATGCTCGACCCCGACGCTCAGTTCATCGCCGGCACGTCGTTCCTCTTCTCGCGCGAGGAATTCGACCAGCACGTCGACACGCTCTTCATCGACGAGGGCGGTCAGTTCGCGCTCGCGGACGCGCTCGCGGTTGGGACGGCGGCTCGGAACCTCGTCCTCCTCGGCGACCCGAACCAGCTCCCGCAGGTCGCGCAGGGGTCGCACCCGCCGGGCGCGAACGCCTCCGTGCTCGGACACCTGCTCGGTGCGGACGCGACCGTCCGGCCGGGGATGGGGATGTTCCTCGAGGAGACGTGGCGCCTGCGGCCCGAGGTGAACGGGTTCATCTCGGAGACGTTCTACGAGGGGCGTCTCCAGCCCGCGCCTGTCACCTCGAACCGGTCGGTTGCCGACGGGAACGCGATCCGGTTCCTCCCGGTCGAGCACGCCGGCCACCGAACGGCTGCACCCGAGGAGGCGGAAGCGGTCGCGACCGAGATCGGGCGACTCCTCGGCACCCCGTACCGGGACGCCGACGGCGAGCGAGCGCTACGGCTCGAGGACTTCGTCGTCGTCGCCCCCTACAACTCGCACGTCCGCTGCCTCCGCCGGAAGATCCCGGACGGGCGCGTCCGGATCGGCACCGTCGACAAGTTCCAGGGCCAGGAGGCGACCGTCGTCTTCTTCTCGCTGGCGAGCTCGTCGGGCGAGGACGTCCCCCGCGGCCTCGAGTTCCTCTTCTCGCGGAACCGACTGAACGTCGCGCTCTCGCGCGCCCGCTGTCTCGCCTACCTCGTCGCGAGCCCGCGGCTCCTGGAAACGAGCTGCAAGACGGTCGAGCAGATGCGGCTCGTGAACGCGCTCTGCCGGTTGGTCGAAGTAGCGGCGTAACCGACTCGCTCGCCGGGGAGAGGTCGCCGAGCGGCGGCCTCTCCCCGAGCAATGGGACGTTTCCTCGCCGCGGACGAGTGTTAGATCACCCGCGAACGCGCATCCCGCGGGCGGGATCCCAGTGGAGGATCTTGCGGTAGCGCCGCAGCGGCGCCTCCGACACGTGCCCGATCCTGACCCCGTAGCGCCAGCGGGGCGGGCAGATCGCGATGAAGCGCGCGTAGCCCCCGAGACCGCCGCGGAACTTCGGATAGCCGATCTCGACGAGACAGCCCTTGGCGGGGACCTTTCTGAGGTGGGCGACGCCCTCGGCTTGCGCGAAGCCGTGATGCATGAGCCAGTGCTCTCCCTCCAGGGTCGGCGTCGAGTCCGTATCGAGCGGCTCGTGGCCGTGGAAGAGGATGTGCCGGCGGAGGTGGAGGAACTTCAGCGCCGCGAGCTTCACCCCCGGGAACTTGGTGAGCGTCGCGAGCCTCGGGTCGGGCCAGCGCTTCGACCAGTCCGAGCGAACCATGACGACGCTGCCCCGCGGGATGCGTCCGTGACGCCTCTCCCACCGCCGGATATCGGATACCCGAAGGTGGTAGTTGAAGTTGCGCCGAACCTGCCTCACGATCGAAATCACGACCAGAGGGCGGACGGCGAACGTCGGCGGGAGCTCGTCGATCGCCGCGTATTCGGGCGCCCAGTGGGCCGGCGGGTCGAGCTGCGTCCCGAGCTGATCGGTCCGGAGGGTGTAGCTCGTCGCTTCGAAACCGTTCTTCTCGTACGTGTAGGGCACACCTGTCTTCGGATCGGTCGTCGGCGCGAACGTGGCCGGCCCGAACCCAGCCCAGACCGGAATATGCGGCGTGATCTTGTGCGTCAGGTCGACGTAGCGCGCCGGGCGGAGGGAGTTGAAGTACGTCCTCCACAACGCCGGCGTCCTCGCCGCCGCGGCGCCTGCCGTCGTCGCCGCGATCACGAGCCCGAGAGCGATCGCGACCGAAAGACGCGCGACGCGGTTCGAAAGATGGATCATGGTGGCTCCTCCAGGTCGATGGGCGTCGTCGTGCGCCTGCCGGTGGAAACACGCCGACTCACTCCCGGTTCCACAATCGCGCGTTCATCGCCGCTTCCCCGTCCCCTCGGCTCAGGTCGCGGATGCCGCTGAACGGCTGCATACCTGATGACATCGGCGAGGAAGAGGATCGGGGCGGCAACTCCACGCCGCCGCGAAGCACGCGACCGGCACGCGCGGGACGATATCGCGCTGCGCCCCGCGATGTCGGGTCGGGCGCGCCCGCGCCGGCATATCGTTTCTGCCGTGCAGGACCGCCCCGCGCGGCTCCGACGGCTCCCCGAGCAGTACTTCGCCCGGCTTCTCGGCCGCGTGGCCGCCGCCGCAGCGCGCGAGGGCGAGCCTCTCGTCGATCTCGGTCGCGGCAACCCCGACGTGCCTCCCCCTACGCACGTCGTCGAGCGGCTCGTCGACGTCGCCCGCGAGCCGACTGCCGTCGTCCACGGGTACGCGCCGTTTCTCGGCCTCCCGGCGCTCAAGGCGGCGATCGCCGCTCGCTACCGTGCCGTCTACGGCGTCGCGCTCGATCCCGACGCCGAGATCGCCGTCGTTCCCGGGTCGAAGACCGCACTCGTCGAGGTGGCGCTCTGCCTGGCCGAGCGCGGGAACTCGATCCTCCTCCCCGATCCCGGGTATCCCGACTACCGCTCCGCCGTCGCGCTCGCGGGCGCGCGCGAGATCCCGCTCCCGCTCACGTCGTCCGCTGGATGGGCGCCCGACTTCGACGCGGCGCCGCGCGGGGCGGCGGCTCTCTACCTGAACTACCCGTCGAATCCGTGCGCGGCGACCGCCCCCGACGGAGTCTTCGAGGCGGCGGTTTCGTACGCCGGGGAGACGGGCGCGGCGGTCGTGCACGACTTCGCGTACGGGGACCTCG
>JALZGN010000286.1 GCA_030861005.1 Actinomycetota bacterium | reverse complement strand
TTGTCGGGCTTGCGCGTTCGGGGCAGGCCGCGGCGCGTGCCCTCGCTCGGCGGGGGGTCGCGGTACGGGCGTACGACCGGGACGAGCAGCTCGAGCTCGGCAGGCTTCGCCAGGAAGGCGTCGAAGTGGTGCTGGGTGCGGAAGACCCCGCGCTCCTGGAAGGCGTGGACCTAGTCGTGAAAAGCCCGGGAGTCCCGGCGGAGACGGCGCTCGTCACCGCGGCGCGCGAGCGCGGCGTGCCGGTCTGGAGCGAGGTCGAGCTCGGCGCGAGGCTCGTTCCCCACCCGATGATCGGCGTCACGGGGACGAACGGCAAGACGACGACGGCCGAGCTCCTCGGCTCGATGTTCGAGCGAGCGGGGCGTCCCGGCGTCGTCGCCGGGAACGTGGGACGGCCGCTGACCGCTCTCGCGGAGGGTGAGCTCGCGAAGGACGTGTGGGTCGTCTGCGAGCTTTCGAGCTTCCAGCTCGAGGACGTCGAGACGCTTCGGCCGCGCGTCGGCGTCCTCCTGAACCTCGAGCCCGACCACCTCGACCGTCACGGCACGTTCGAGGCCTACCGGGCGGCGAAGCTTCGCCTGTTCGAGAACCAGGGCGCCGACGACGTCGCCGTCGTCCCGCGCGGTTTCGGGCGCATCCCAGGCTCGGCGCGCCGGATCGAGTTCGACCGCGACGATCCGCTCCCCGCCGAGCCCGTCCTGCGGGGAGCGCACAATCGCGAGAACGCGGTCGCGGCGGCGGCCGCCGCGCGTGCTGCCGGGCTTCCGGTCGAGGCGATCGCCGCGGCGCTGCACGCCTTTACGGGCGTCGCGCACCGCCTCGAGCTCGTGCGCGAGGTCGGCGGCGTCGGGTACGTGAACGACTCGAAGGCGACGAACGCGGCCGCCGCGCGGCGTGCGCTCGCCGCGTACTCGACCGAGCCGGTCCACGTGATCCTCGGCGGCTCGCTGAAGGGGGAGAGCTTCCAGGCGCTCGCCGACTCGATCGGGGCCAACGTTCGCCGCGCGTACCTGATCGGCGAGGCGGCCGAGGCGATCGCGGCCGACCTGGCGCGCGCAGGCGTCTCGCACGAGCGGTCAGGCGACCTCGAGACGGCGGTGCGCGCCGCCGCCCGGGCGGCTCGGCCGGGAGACGTCGTCCTCCTCTCACCCGCGTGCGCCAGCTTCGACCAGTTCCGCGACTACGAGGACCGGGGCGAGCGCTTCCGCGCGCTCGTGGAGGAATTGTGATGCGTCGAGCTCGGCCGCCCGCCGGCGGCGGGCAGCTCGAGTTCCACCTCCTCGTCCTCGTGACGCTCGGCCTCGTCGCGTTCGGGCTCGTCATGGTCTACAGCGCGAGCTCGGCGCGGGCCGCGGTCGCGGCCGGCGACCCGGCCTACTACCTCAAGCGCCAGGCGATCTACGCCGCGCTCGGGCTCGCCGCCATGGCGACGTTCGCGCGCCTCGACTTCCGCCTGCTGCGCCGGCTGGGCGGGCCGCTCCTCCTCGCGAGCTTCGCGGCGCTCGTCGCCGTGCTCGCGCTCGGGACGGCGGTCAACGGGGCGCGCCGCTGGCTCTCGGTCGGGCTCGTCGACTTTCAGCCCTCCGAGCTCGCGAAGATCTCGCTGGCGCTCTGGCTCGCGGCGCTCCTCGCCCGGCGCGGGGCGCCGCACACGCTCGGCGAGCTCGCCCGGCCGATCGGGGCGGTCGTCCTCGCCGCCTGCGTCCTCATCCTGCTCGAGCCCGACCTCGGGACGGTGGTTGCGATCACGATCATGGTCGGCGCGATCCTCCTCGTCGCGGGGATGCCCCTCCGCGTCCTCGCGTCCGCCGCCGCGCTCGGCCTCGCGCTCGCGGCGATCGCGATCTGGCTCGAACCGTACCGCCGCGCCCGGCTCCTCTCCTTCCTCGACCCGTGGGCCGACCCGGAGGGATCCGGCTTCCAGACAGTCCAGGCCATGATCGCCCTCGGCTCGGGGGGGATCTTCGGCGTCGGTCTCGGCGAGAGCGTCCAGAAGGTCTACTACCTCCCCGAGGCGAGCACGGACATGATCTTCGCGATCGTCGGCGAGGAGCTCGGCCTCATCGGCTCCGTCGCCCTCCTCGCCGCGTTCATCGCCTTCGGGTACGCCGGCTTCAACGTCGCCCTTCGCTGCCGCGATCCGTTCGGAAAGCTCCTCGCCGCGGGAATCACCGCGCTCGTGTGCGGGCAGGCGTTCGTGAACCTGAGCGCCGTCCTCGGCCTCGCCCCACTCACTGGGATTCCGCTTCCCTTCGTGAGCTACGGCGGATCGAGCCTGATCGTCGCGCTCGCCGCGGTCGGGATCCTCCTTAACATCGCGGTCGACCATGGCGCGGACGCGGCCGCTCGCATGCCTGATCGGCGCCGGGGGGACGGCCGGGCACGTGCTCCCGTCCCTCGCCGTCGCCGACGCGCTTACTCGCCGAGGCGTACGGGTGACGTTCGCCGGCGCGCAGCGGGCTGAGGCGCGGCTCGTCCGCGAGGCGGGCTACCCGCTCGACCAATTCGTGATCGAGGGCCTGCCGCGCCATCCAGGCGCGGCCCTTGCGCGGTCGCTCTCCCGTGCGGCCGCGGCGGTGCCCGTATGCGTGAAGATCGTCCGTCGGCGAAGGCCGGACGTCGTTCTCGGCGGCGGAGGCTACGTCTCCGGGCCGGTCGTCCTCGCCGCCGCGATGCTTCGAACCCCAACCGCGATCATGGAAGCGGATGCGCACCTCGGGCTTGCGAACCGCCTTCTGGCCCCGTTCGTCAGGCGCGTCTTCCTCGCGTTTCCTCTCGCCGGTCTCGATGACGGGAAGTACCGACTGGTCGGTCGGCCGATCCCAGCGCGGTCGCGCGCGAGCGACGCCGCGGCAGCGCGCGCGCGCTTCCATCTCCCCTCGGACGAGCCCGTCGTCCTCGTGTTCGGCGGGAGCCAGGGTGCACGCGCGCTGAACGAGGCGGCCGTCGCCGCGTTCGCGGCCGAGGGCCCCGCGGTCCTCCACGTCTCGGGCGAGGGGCACCAGGAGGACCTCGCGCGCCGCATCTCGCGGCCGGACTACGTGCTCGTCCCGTTCGTCGACGACTTCGGCGCGGCGCTCGCGGCGGCCGACCTCGTCGTCGCTCGCGCCGGTGGCTCCGTGTGGGAAGTCGCGGCCGCCGGGAAGCCCGCGCTCCTCGTCCCGTATCCGCACGCGACCGCCGACCACCAGACGAAGAACGCCCGCTTCTTCGAGCGCGGCGGGGGCGCCGTGGTCGTCCCCGAGCGGGAGCTCGACTTGCGACGAGCGGTGGAGGAGCTCCTCGAAGACCGAAGCCGGCTCGGCGCTATGGCGGCCGCGATGCGGCGCCTCGCCCGCCCCGACGCGGCGGACGTGATCGCAGAAGAGTTGATCGCGCTTGCGAACAAGTAACAGTCTGTTACTTGGGAAGGAGCGCCCGCTCGCCGGCCGAAGGATCTGGTTTGTCGGGATCGGCGGCGCCGGACTCTCCGCGTACGCGATCGTCGCGCACGCCTGGGGCGCCGAGGTCGGCGGCTGGGACCGGAACGAGACGCCCTATCTCGCCCGCGTCCGGGAAGCGGGCGTCGTCCGCCTCGTCGTCGCGGACGAGCCGCCCGCAGCGCCCGACGGCTTCGAGGTCGTCGTCTCGACCGCGTATCGCGGTCGCGCGGAGGGGCGAACGCGCGCCTCGTTCCTCGCCGAGCTCGTCGCCCTCATGCCTTCGATCGTCGTCTCCGGCGCCCATGGAAAGACGACCACCGCCGGCATGATCGCCTTCTGCCTCGACCAGCTCGGTCGCGATCCTTCGTTCGTAATCGGGGGTGAGATCCCGCAACTCGGCACCCACGCCCGGGCCGGGGACGGCTGGTTCGTCGTCGAGGGAGACGAGTCCGACGGGACGGTCGCCGAGCTCCCGGCGAGGATCGCGGTCATCACGAACGTCGACCTCGACCACCACGCGACGTTCGCCTCCCGAGCCGAGCTCGAGGCGCTCTTCGACGAGTGGCTCGCCCGAATTCCCGGCGCCGTCGTGATCCGCGGCGCCGAGCTCGAGCCGGCGGCGCTAGAG
>JALZGN010000266.1 GCA_030861005.1 Actinomycetota bacterium | reverse complement strand
CGAGTCGAGCGTCACCGAGGAGCGCGAGCGCGTCCGGGCCGCGGATGCCGCCGTCGCGGCGCGCGAGTCTGTCCTCGCCGCGCAGGCCCGCGACCTCGAGGTCCGCGAGCAGGCGCTCGCAGAGCGGGAGCGTGCTCTCGTCGGGCGCGAGTCCGAGCTCTCGACGCGGGCCGTTGCCCTCGCCGCGCGCGAGAGCGAACTCTCGGCGCGAGCGCGAGAGCCGTCGGCGCGGCTCGTCGAGGACGCCTCGGCCGACGGGGGCGAGCTGAAACGCCGGGAAGAGCGCGTCGTCGAGCTGGAGGAATCGCTGCGCGAGCGCACGAGGCGGATCGACGAGCGCGAGGCCGACCTCGAGCTCGACCGTGTCACGCTCGAGACCGACGCCGACCTGCGCGAGCAGAGGCTGGACGCGCGAGAGCAGGCTCTCGACGAGCTCGAGCGCCGCCTCGGCGAAAAGGAGGCCGCGCTCGCGACGTACGTCGCCCAAGTGCAGGGCGAGCTTCGCCGCCGCGAGCTTCAGGCCTGGGGCGCGACGTAAGCCGCTCGCGCGGGTCGGGGCACGCGCACGCGTTCGCGGAACGCCGTCCCGTTACTCGGGCCGCTCACCGAAGAGCCAGCCGTCGGGCGAGGCGTCCTCGCGCTCGGCGACCCAACCGCGCAGGACGACGCCGAGCGCGATGAGCGGCGCCCCCGGGAAGATCATGAGGAGGACGAGCGTCACCCAGAGACTCGAGCCCGTCCCGGACGCCGCGAGCCCGAGCAGGACCGGCACGGCCGCCAGGGAGAGCGCCCACCAGGAGCCGAGCACGTAGCCGGCGGCGACCTGGACGGCGCCGGCGCCGAGGAGAAGCACGAAGACGAAGAGGGCGGGCAGCTCCGCGTCCGCGTTCGCGAAGCCGTACACCCAGAGCGCCATGAGGATGACGTATGCGGTGGGAGCCCTGCGGGTGTCGATCGTGGTCACGCGCCTCGCAACTGTCGCGGCGCGCCGCCCCGCCTTCGTCTCCGTGACCGAATGATGCACCGCGCTCGCGTCCGGCGCCATCCCTCGCGTCGGTGAGCCTCCAGCTATTGGCGGATCGCGGGCGGCGACTCGGGCTCGTCGATCTCGGGCGCCTCCCCGCCGAGGTCGCCGCTCGGGAGGACCGTCTCCGCCTCCCGTCGCGCCGCCTCCTCGGCCCGCTCGCGGGCCTCGTCGGCTCGCCGCTCGGCCTCGTCGAGGTCACGAGCGTGCTCGTCGGAGCTCAAGGTCGCCGGTTCCTCCACGCGGACGGAGCTCGTCGCGGCATGCCGGCACTCTAGGCGTTTCCCGAGCACTTCTACCGCCTCCCAAGCCCAGCCGCGGCTTCGCGCCTGGTTTAGGGGCCCGCAGCGTCGCCGCATCACCGCGGGCCCCGTAACGAGGTCCTCCCCACCGCCTCGCGGGCGTCAACTCTTCCTCATATTTCCTTGACAAGGACTTACCATCGTCCTCACCGAAGCCGGTCGCGATGCGCGTTAAGGAAGGTGAGTCCCTCGTCCTCGTCCTTCCTCCGGCTTTCGCGCTAGTACCCAGAGGTACGGAACGGTCTGCCCGCCTTCCGACTGGCTCTCTTCCGCCGCTCTGACGACGTTGAAGCCCGCCTCCCGGACGATTTTCTCGTTCGTTTCGGCGTCGAAGTGGCTGAAGTACATCGGCGCGCCGAGCCAGTTTCCGACGATGCCCGGCTCGTCACCGGTCTCGAAGGTCAGCAAGAGCCAGCCGTTCTCACGAAGCCAGCCGTACATCGACGCGAGCAGGTCCCGATGCGTCTCGCGAGGCATGTGTTCGATGACGTAGAAGGCGACGATCGCGTCCAGTGACCCGGGAGGGAGTTCGAGATCGAGCGCGCTCGCGACGACGAAATCCGCCTCCGGCACGTTCTTTCGCGCGCGCTCGATCTGGTCTCGTGAAACGTCCACTCCCAGCGCTGCGTGGCCGTGACCGACGATCGCCCGCGTAGCGGGGACACCCGCCCCACAGCCGAGGTCGAGCACGCGCGCGCACGGCGGAAGCCGGCGCAGGAGGTCTCGGAGCCACCGCATTCGGGGCCACTCGCGGTCGCCTTCGAGCGCTTCGTAGGCGTCGGCGACGCGGTCGTAGCCCTCCGCGACGAGCTTCTCTACCTCGTGGCCCATCAGACACGTCTTCCCCGATCGGCTTCGCCTCGAGACGATCGAGCTCGACGCCCGAGCGGCTCGCGCACCTCGCCGCGCTCGGATACGACCCGAAGTACGACTGCCACGGCCGCGCCCGCTCGCGCGGCGGGTACCCAACGCTCCACCGTCCTCTCAGAAGAGCTGGTTCTCGCCGTGGAAGATCTCGGACACCGACTCGCCGGCGAAGACGTTGTGGACGGTGTCGGCCAGAAGCCCTGACACGGTCAGCACCTTGATCTTGTCCGGAGTCCGCAAGGGGTCGTGAGCGACCGTGTCCGTGACGGTGATCTCGACGAGCTCGCTCGCGACGAGCCGCTCGAGCGCGCGCGGCGGGAAGAGGCCGTGCGTCGCGCAGGCGTAGACGTCGGAAGCGCCCGAGTCGAGGAGGGCGCTCGTCGCTGCCGTCAAGGTGCTGCCCGTGACGATTAGGTCGTCGGCGAGGATCGCCACCTTCCCCCGCACCCGCTCGCGCCCGATCACCTCCGCGACCTCTGCCACGTCGTGGTCCGGCCGCGTCTTCGACATGTACGCGACGTCCGCCTCGAGGAACTGCGCAAAGCGCGTCGTCATCTTGCCCCGGCCAGGATCGGGGGCGACCGCGACCACACGGTCGCCGAAGAGCCCCTTGTCGCGGTAGTACTGGGCGAAGAGCGGGAGCGCGGTCATGTGGTCGACCGGAATCGAGAAGAAGCCCTGGATCTGCCCGGCGTGGAGATCCATCGTGAGGACGCGGTCGACGCCAGCCTTCTCGAGGCAGGCCGCCACGAGCTTGGCCGTGATCGGCTCGCGCGGCGCCGACTTCTTGTCCTGCCGCGAGTACGGATACCAGGGCATGACCGCGGTAATGCGGTTCGCCGACGCGAGCCGCGCCGCGTCGATCATGATGAGAAGCTCGACGAGGTGGTCGTTCGTCGCGGGCCCGGCGCACGACTGGACGAGGAAGACATCCGCGCCTCGGATCGACTCCCCGAAGCGACAGTAGACCTCTCCGTTCGCGAACGTCTTCAGGTGGACGTCGCCGAGCTCGATGTTCAGCTTGTCGGCGATCCGGCCGGCAAGGTCGACGTTCGACCGTCCGGAGAAGAGCATGAGCTTGCCCTCGGGACCGCGCTGGAGCCAGTGACCGCGCTCGAGCGCGGGCTGCACCGCCTCGACCGTCTCGAGGCCGGGAAGCGTCGCGAGCTCAGTCGTCGTCGCCCCGCTTTCGACGGACATAGTCCTCCTTAGTTACCTGCCTCGCCCGCGCGATGGCAAGGGCGCCGCCTGGAACGTCGTCCGTTATGTACGAGCCGCCACCGATCCACGCCCCGTCTCCAATCGAGAGTGGTGCCTCGAACCCATTGTGGATCCCGGTCCTGACGTTGTGCCCGATCGTCGTCCGGCCCTTTGGCCGGCCCGGCTGGTGAGGGAAGTTCGCGGTGATCGCCCCGGCGCCGATGTTCGTGTCCTCGCCGATCTCCGCGTCGCCGATATAGGAGAGGTGCGGTACCTTCGTCCGTTCCCCGATCCGCGAGTTCTTCACTTCCACGAACGTGCCGACCTTCGCACCGCCGGCCACGAGCGTTCCTGGACGGAGGTAGGCGAACGGCCCGACGAGAGCGGCCGCGCCGATCTCGGCGTCGACGGCGACGACGTGGGGGCCGACCTCGGCCCCGCTTCGAACGACAGTCTGTCCGCGAAGAACGGTGAACGGGTGGACGACGGCGTCCGACTCGAGCCGGACGTCGGCCTCGATCCACGTCGTCGCGGGGTCGACGACCGTAACCCCGGCGAGCATGTGCCGCTCGAGGATCCGGTTACGGAGGACGGAGGCCGCCTCGGCGAGCTCGACGCGCGTGTTCACGCCCTGGACCGCGTCCACGTCGTACGAGCGGGCGACCGCGACCGGGCGGCCCGCGTCGATCAGGTGGCCGACCGTGTCGGTGAGGTAGAGCTCGCCCTGAGCGTTGCCCGGGTCGAGGCGCTCGAGCGCCCACCAGAGATCGTCGGCCGAGAAGACGTAGACCGAGGCGTTCAGCTCGCGAATAGCTTGCTCCTCGGGCGACGCATCGCGCTCCTCGACGATCCGCTGGACGGCACCCGAGCGGTCCCGGATGATCCGGCCGTACGGGAGCCGCTTCTCGGTCTCGACGGAGAGGAGGGTCACGGCCGGGCGCTCGCGGCGGTGTTCCTCGACGAGCTCGCTGAGGAGCTCCGGCGCGAGAAGCGGCGAGTCGCCCGGAACGACCAGGACGTCGCCCTCAAACCCGTCGAGGACGGCACGCGCCGTCGCGGCCGCGTCGCCGGTGCCGCGCGGCTCGGGCTGCAGGGCGAGTTCGACGCCGGGAAGCGCTTCCTCGAGCTCGGATCGGGTCTCCGGCGCGCAGACGACGACGAGGGGGCGCGCTTCCAGCTCGCGTACCGCGTCGATCGCCCAGTCCACGAGGCGGCGGCCGAGGAGCGGGTGCAGATGCTTCGGCCGCGCGGACTTCATCCGCGTCCCCAGCCCGCCGGCCATGACGATCGCTGCGAGCGGCCGTGTCACGAGTCAAGAAGGAGCTGGGGCGGGAGGATTCGAACCTCCGGTCACGGGACCAAAACCCGTTGCCTTACCACTTGGCTACGCCCCAACGATGGAGGAGGGGGCCAACGGGGGAACGAGGGGTTCCTCCGTTTCCGCATTCGCTGCCTTGCCTCTCGGCTGCCCCCCAACGACAGGCCGCCATCGCAAGGCACGTTACTCGACGCCTCAGCGGCGGAAGACGATGAGCGCGAGCACGACGATCGCGGCCGCGAGGATGCCGAGCACGAAGAGCGTCCCGACGACGACGAGGAGGATCGGAACGAGGACGGGAAGCGTCTGGGAGATCGTCGCGGTCCACGAGAGCTCGCGCACCGACGCGTAGCGGAGCTTTCGTCCGACGAAGTAGTGAAACGCGAAGACGGCGCCGGCGACGAGGAGCGCCCACCGCCACTGGAGCGCGTTCACGACGATGAGGATCGTCTCGGCGATCGCGATCGCGAACGCGATGCGAAGCCGGTTCTCGCGGAGCCACCGGTTCGACCGCCTCTCGCGGTGCTCGAGCACGGGATAGGTCGCCACGGGCTGACGCTACCAGACGGGTTTCGCGAGCCAGAGCGCCCCACGCCCCGCGAGCGCAGCCGCTGCGCGCGCTGCATCGTCTCGCTCTTCGAAGAGGCCGTAGGCGGCCGGACCGGCGCCGGTGACGTCGGCCCGAAACGCACCGAGCTCCCGAAGCGCGCGGACGAGATCGTGGCCGCCGGCGGCGTCGGCGAGATCGTTCGGCGGGAGGGCGGCAAGGTCTCGCCTCTCGAGGGCCGCGAGGAGCGCCGCCCGCCGCTCGACGAAGCGGGGGCCGCCGCCCGTCGCGTCGAAGCGACGGTATACCTCGGCCGTCGACGGCTTCTCGGCGCCCGCCGCGAGCGCGACGAGGACGGTGTAGTCGTGTGGGATGTCGACGTCTCGCAGTCGCTCCCCGGCGCCCTCGCCGAGCTTCGGCCCGGTCGCGAGGAAGAACGGCACGTCCGCGCCCAGCTCGGCCGCCAGGCGCTCCAGCCGGGCCGTGGCGAGCGGTTCGGCGAGCGCCTCGTTCGCAAGAGCAAGGGCGGCGGCGGCGTCCGCGCTCCCGCCGCCGAGGCCGGCGGCGACGGGGATCCGTTTCTCGATCCGGACGCGCCAACGGGCGGATAGGCCCACCGTACGCGCGAGGAGCTCGAGTGCCCCGCGTACGAGCGAGTCCTCCTCGAAGCCCTCGACCCGGAGCTCGTCGCCCTCGTCGAGCTCGACCGTATCCGCGAGATCGATCCGCTGGAGCACGGTCGCGACCTCGTGGAGGCCGTCGTCACGCCGCTCGCCGACGACGAGCGCGAGATTCAGCTTCGCGAACGCCTCGCGCCTCACGTGAGCGCGCGCGCGAGGGCGACGAACTCGCTCGGCTCGAGCGCCTCTGCCCGGAGGGCCTGCCGCTCCCCGAGCGCCGCCTCCACGCGGTCGCGCTCGAATCCCGAGAGCACGAGCGAGTTCGCGAGCGTCTTCCGACGGTGGGCGAACGCAGCGTGCACGACCCGGTCGATCGCCTCGTACTCGGAGCCCCAGTCGCGGTGACGGCGAAAGGCGACGAGCGCCGAGTCGACGTTCGGCCGCGGTCGAAAGACGGCGGGCGACACCGGATGGAAGCCGGTCCGCTCCGCGGTCAGCTGGACGAGCACCGAGACGGCGCCGTAGCTCCTCGTGTGGGGGCGAGCGAAGAAGCGATCGGCAACCTCGCGCTGGACCATCACACACCAGAGGTCGACGCTCGGAAGCCCGGCCAGGCTCTCCGCGACGACGGGCGTCGCCACCTGATAGGGCAGGTTCGCGACGAGCTTCCGCGGCGCCGGGTCGAGTGCGTCGAGCGGGAGCGCGAGCGCGTCGCCGAAGAGGAGCTCGACGTTCGGACGATCGGCGAGCCGGGCGCGGAGCGGCGTCTCGAGCGAGCGGTCGAGCTCGACCGCGTGGACAAGGCGAACGCGGTCGGCGAGGTACGCCGTCAGGACGCCGAGCCCGGCCCCCACCTCGAGGACGACGTCCCGCGGTGCGAGCTCGGCGAGGCGGCGCGCGACGCCGAGGATGTTCTCGTCGACGAGGAAGTGCTGTCCGAGCTCTCTCTTGGGCCGGACCCTCACGGGAGGGCGAAGAGCCGGCTCGCGTTGTCGTCGAGCTGGCGCTCCAGCCCCGCCCGGTCCTCTCCGCGGGCCTCGGCGAGGGCGCCGACCGTGTGGACGAGGTTCGCCGGCTCGTTCGTGCGCCCGCGCACGGGCTGCGGCGGGAGGTAGGGGCTGTCCGTCTCGGCGAGGAGGCGCTCGGCCGGGACGCGGGCCGCCGCCCACCGGAGCTCCGCCGCCTTCGGATACGTGACGTTGCCGGCGAAGGAGACGTACCAGTCGTGCTCAAGGGCCGGCTCGAGGAGTCGCGAGGACGAGAAGCAGTGGAGGACGACGGGAAGGGCCGCGTCGACGTCGCCGAGAACCTCGACCGTCTCGGGCTCGGCGGCGCGCGTATGGACGACGAGCGGCTTCTCGAGCGACGCGGCGAGGGCGACCTGGGCCCGGAAGAGGTCGGCCTGCCGGTCGCGGGGCGCGTAATCGCGGAAGTGGTCGAGTCCCGTCTCCCCGACGGCGACCGCCTTCGGGTGCCCGAGGAGCGCGCGAAGCTCGTCGAGATCCCCGTCGAGGACGTCGCCCGCCTGGTGAGGATGGATCCCAAGGGCGGCGAACACGCCGTCCTCGCGCTCGGCGATCGCGAGCGCGTCGCGGCACGAGGAAAGCCCGGTGCCGATCGTGACGATGCGTTCCACGCCGGCCGCGCATGCCCCCGCCACGACCTCGTGCGGCGGCCTCCCGCACGCGTCGAGGTGCGCGTGCGTGTCGATCATGCCGCCTTGTCTTCGGGGCCGCCCTGGCCCTCCATCCGGCGGAGCTCCTCCTCGACGACGGCCGGATCGAGCTTCCGAAACAGCGGACGAGGGTGGGGCAGCGGGCGGCCCGGCTCGAGCTCGCTCGCCGCCCACCGCCCAACCCAGCTCTCGTAGTCGCCGGTGAGGATGGTGTGCGTCGATCCGTCCTCCTCGCTGACCTCGCGAAACTCGAGCGGCCCGGCGAGCCAGCCGCGATGGCCGAGGAGGTCGTGCACGGCCTGCGAGCTGAAGGGGAGGAATGGGGCGAGGATCGTCTTCAGGCTGTCAACGCAGCGAAGCGCGGTGTAGAGCACCGTCCCGGCGCGGGGCCGATCGACGGCGACGAGCGCCCACGGGGCCTGCTCGCTCACGTAGCGGTTGACCTCGGTCGCGAGCGCCATCGCGTCGGCGAGGGCCGCCTTCAGGCTGCCGGCCTCGATCTGCGCGCCGACAGTCGCGAAGCCGCGCTCGACGCGCTCGGCGACGAGGCGGTCCGCGCCGGTCAGCTCGCCGGGCTCGGGGACCGCTCCGAACGTTCGGTGTGCGTTCGTAAGCGTCCGGTTCACCAGGTTCCCCCACGTCGCGACGAGCTCGTCGTTGTTTCGCCGCACGAACTCGGCCCAGGTGAAGTCCGTGTCCTGGTTCTCCGGCCCGGCGATCGTCAGGAAGTAGCGGAGCGGGTCGGCGTCGTAGCGCGAGAGGAAGTCGTTGACGTAGATCACGATCCCGCGGCTCGAGCTGAACTTCCTCCCCTCCATGGTCAGGAACTCGCTCGCGAGGATGTCGTCCGGAAGCTCGAGATCGCGCCGCCCGGCGCCGAGCTTGCCGCCCGCCCCGTAGCCCATGAGCATGCTCGGCCAGATGATCGAGTGGAAGACGATGTTGTCCTTGCCCATGAAGTAGTAGTGCCGCGCCTCGGGGTTCTGCCACCAGTCCCGCCATGCGTCCGGCGTGCCGCGGTTCGCCGCCCACTCGACAGCCGCCGAGAGGTAGCCGATCACGGCGTCGAACCAGACGTAGATTCGCTTGTCCTCGCGCGACTCGAAGCCCGGGAGCGGGATCGGGACGCCCCAGTCGAGATCGCGCGTGATCGGGCGCGGCTTCAAGTCGTCGAGGAGGCCGAGGGCGAAGTTCCGGACGTTCGGGCGCCAATCGCGCCGAGCGCCGATCCACTCTGCGAGGCGTTCGCGGAAGGCGGGGAGGTCGAGGAAGAAGTGCTCCGTCTCGCGGAACTCGGGCTTCGTCCCGTCGACGCGCGAGCGCGGCTCGATCAGATCGACGGGGTCGAGCTGGTTCCCGCAGTTGTCGCACTGGTCGCCGCGCGCCTCCGGGTATCCGCAGATCGGGCACGTCCCCTCGATGTAGCGGTCGGGCAGCGTGTGCCCGGTCGTCGGCGAGAACGCGCCGAGCGTCGTCCGCTCGAGGACGAAGCCCTTCTCGTAGAGCGTCCGGAAAACGTCCTGCGTGACTCGGTAGTGGTTCCTCGTCGTCGTCCGGGTGAAGAGGTCGTAGGAAAGGCCCAGGTTGCGAAGGTCCTCGCGGATCACGGCGTTGAAGCGATCGGCGAGCTCCCGCGGCGAGACGCCCGCGCGGTCGGCGGCGACCATGATCGGCGTCCCGTGCTCGTCCGTCCCGCTCACCATGAGGACGTCGTTCCCGCGCAGGCGGTGGTACCGGGCGAAGACGTCGGAGGGGACGCCGAAGCCGGCGACGTGACCGATGTGGCGCGGCCCGCTCGCGTACGGCCAGGCGACGGCGACGAGGACTCGCTGCGGCGTCATAGCGCGATCTTACGGGCGCCCTCCCGCCTCCCATGCTCGCCGACAGGGTTGCGAAACCGGAAATGCGGGGACGGTTGCGGCATCGTGGCGCCCGCACGCGCCGTCACCCGACGCGACCCCGTTCGCACCGGGATCGTTCGCCACATCGACGAGCTCGGCCGCATCGTCATCCCGAGTGAGATTCGGCGTCGCTTCGGTCTCGTCGAGCGAGACCGGGTGGAGATCTCCGTCCGGGGCGACTCGATCGTCCTCTCGCGGCCGCGCTCGGCCTGCATCTTCTGCGGCGGCGAAGTGGGGCTCGAGGAGCACGGCGGGCGCGCCGTCTGCCGGCCCTGCATTCGCGAGCTCGCAGCGGCTGTCTAGCCGTCGCTCACGACGGATCAGAGGGACGAGCGGTAGAGGTCGTTCCGCCCCGCGCCCGTCAGCCGCGCGACGAGGTCAGCGGCGCGGCGGCGCGGGAGACCGGCCGCGACGAGCTCCGCCACCGCTTCCACCGCCTCCCGCGACGCCGGCGGGCGCGAGCGTTCCCGGGCGCCGACGACGAGCGTGACCTCGCCTTTCGGCGGCTCGCGGAACCGCTCTGCCACCTCCGCCGCCGAGCCTCGCACGACCTCCTCGAAGCGCTTGGTGAGCTCGCGGCAGACGGCCACGGGAAGTTCGGCCTGAGCGGCGGCGAGACTCCGGAGCGACGCAGGTAGCCGACGGGGCGACTCGAACGCGACGACCGGCCACGTCCAGGCCTCGAGCTCGTCCCAGAGCCGCGCGAGTGCCTCCGGCCGGCGGGGCAAGTACCCCCAGAACGCGTAGCGCTCGCGCACGAGCCCGCTCGCGACGAGCGCCGTCTCGACCGCTGACGGTCCAGGCAGGACAGTGACCGCGAGTCCCCGCTCGAGCGCGGAAGCGACGAGCCGCGCGCCGGGGTCGTTGACGCCGGGAAGCCCCGCGTCGCTCGCGAGCGCGACCCGCTCGCCCGCCTCGAGCGCGGGTACGACCTCGGCGGTCCGGGAGGCCTCGTTGTGGCGGTGAAAGCTGACGAGGCGCGCGGAGACGCCGTGGCGGTGGAGGAGGACGCGTGTGCGGCGCGTGTCCTCGCAGAGGACGACATCGGCCTCGCCGAGCTCGCGGAGGACGCGGAGTGTCACGTCGTCGAGGTTTCCGATCGGCGTCGCGCAGACGACGAGCGGCACTACGCGCTCGGCGAGAGCGCCGATTCGCCGCACGTCGTCATGGCAGTCGCGAAGCGGCTGCCGGACGTGCGGCGGCGAGGTCGAGCGCCTCGAAGCCGACGAGGCCCGAGCCGATGAGCCCCGCCTCGGCGCCGAGGACCGCGAGCGTGATCCGAACGTACTCGCGCGCGATCGGCAGGGCCCGCTCGGCCACGACCCGGCGCGCGGGCTCGAGGAGGAGCTCGCCCGCGCGCGAGAAGCCGCCTCCGATCACGACGAGCTCGGGGTTGAACACGTTCACGTAGTTCGCGATCCCGTGACCGAGGAAGTAGCCGATCCGCTGGAGAACCTCGCACGCGTCGGCATGCCGTTCGTTCGCGAGCGCGACGACGAGCGGCGGCGACAGATCGCGCCCGGCGGCCAGCTCTCGAGCGAGCGCCCCGTCGGGGCGTTCGGCGGCGATCCGATCCGCCATTCGGTCGGCCGCGGTCCCCGACGCGAGCGCCTCGAAGTGGCCGATCCCGGGGCAGAACCCCTGACAGGGCGGCCCGTCGACCTGGATCGTGAGGTGACCGAGCTCCCCGGCGGTCCCAAGCGCGCCTCGATACAGCTCGCCGTTCAGGATGAGGCCCCCGCCGATCCCCGTCCCCAGGGTGATCATCACCATGTGGTCGCTGCCGCGGCCCGCTCCGAAGCGCTGCTCGGCGAGGGCGGCGGCGTTCGCGTCGTTCTCGAGCGCCACCGGAAGCCGAAAGCGTGAGGAGAGCTGCTCGCGAAGGTCGACACCGGCGAGAGGGACGTTCACCGAGGCCCCGGCGCGGCCGGCCCGCTGGTCGATCAACGACGGGATGCCGACTCCGAGCGCGCCGATCCGATCGTCGAGGAGCTCCTCGATCGTGGCCTCAAGCTGGGCGAGGAGGGCCGCCTGGCTGGACGTGGCGGTCGGGTGCTCCGTCCGGCGGAGGACGACGCCCTCTCGGTCGACGATCCCTCCGGCGAGCTTCGTCCCGCCGAGGTCGAGCGCGATCACGTGCTGGTCGTCCATACGGTTCGTGCGCGAAGCGTCGCGAGGCTCCCGGCTACCATAACCCGTCGGCGTGGCCGACAAGGAAAAGCCGTACAAGGTCTACCGCGGCGGCCGCGCGCGGGGGCCGATCCGCCCCGAGAAGGAGGCTCCGAGCGTCCGCGGCGACGGCACGGGCCGCGCTCGCAAGCCGCCGCGTAGCGGCCGGCGCTGGCGACGGATCGTGCTCCTCCTCTTGGTCGGGCTCGTCCTCCTCGCGCTCGTCTGGGCGCTCCTCGGATACCTGGCGCTCCGCCGGGGCGTCGGAGCGGCGAACGACCGCCTCGACGGCGACGCCCGCCGCGCCCTGACGCCCGCGCACGGCTCCATCCTCTCGAGCGCCACGAACGTCCTCGTCCTCGGCGCAGACGTCGGGAAGGAGTTCAAGGGGCGCGACGTGGGCCGAGGCCGCGCCGACTCGATCATGCTCGTCCGAACCGACCCCGACGCCGATCGGGTCGCGTACGTCTCGATACCGCGAGATCTCCGCGTCGAGGTCCCCGAGCACGGCCTCGACAAGATCAACTCCTCCTACGCGGTCGGGGGGCCCGCGCTCGCGGTCGAGACGGTGCAGGCCCTGACCGGGCTCGAGATCAACCACGTGGTCGTCGTCGACTTCGCGAGCTTCCGGGACGTCATCGACGCCGTCGGCGGGATCACCGTCGACAACCCGAGACCGATCTTCTCGAACGCCTTCGACTGCCCCTTCCGTCAGGCCGACCGCTGCTCGACGTTCGAGGGCTGGCGCTTCCGAAAAGGAAAGCTGCACCTCGACGGACGCCGGGCCCTCGTATACGCGCGCATCCGGCACAACCGCCTCGATGAGGGCGAGAGCGACATCACGCGAGGCCAGCGCCAGCAGCGGGTCCTCCAGGGCCTCACCGACAAGGTGGTCGGCGTCGGCGGGTTCCTCCGGATGCCGTTCATCGGGGACGACCTCGTCGAGCCGCTAGCGACCGACCTCTCGACGGGCGAGCTCCTCGAGCTCGCATGGGTTCGCTGGCGGGCCGCGGACAACAAGACGCTTCGCTGCACGCTGGGCGGCGAGCCCGCCGACGTCGGTGGGTCCGCCGTCCTCCAGCCGTCCGAGGACAATGCGCTCGTGATCGCGGGGATCCTCGACGCGGACAGTCGGCCGCCGGACCCCAGGCCCGGCGACCCGTTCTCGCCCGCGTGCTTCACGGGACGAGCCGGCTCGTAGCCGCGCGCGCTACGCCTCGGCCGACTTCTTCTCGACCTTCTCGGCCGTCCCTTCGGCGGGCTTCGTGTCCGCGCCCGTGCCCTCGCCTTCCTTGCCGTCCCGTCGCTTCGCGCCGCGTCCGTAGTCCGTGGAGTAGAACCCGGAACCCTTGAAGTGGATCGCGGCCGGGTAGAGAACTTTCTCGACGGGGGCGGCCCCGCAGACCTCGCACGCGGCCGGAGATGGATCCGTCATCCGCTGAAAGAGCTCGAACGTGTGCCCCTCGGGGCAGCGGTATTCGTAGGTCGGCATGAAAAGCGCGGGTGTGCGGGGACGAATCTACCAGCGGGCCCCGTCGTCCCCCGGCGGGGAGCCGGGGCGACGGGCCGGTCAGCCAAGCGCGGGCGAGTCGCCTGGTGCGCGCTCGGCCGCCTCCCGCTCGACGACCTCGCGAAAGCAGGGCGCCTGCTCGAAGGCGGCGAGCCCGGCCGGCGTCGTGCGCGGGGCGCGTCGCGCCTTGACGCGCATCCGCCCGGCGGCAGCGAGCCCAGCTGCGCTCCCGACGAGCCCGCCGATCAGGAACGATCCGAGCCGCCGACCGCGTTCCGAGTCCACCGCCCGATTGTAGGGTCTCGCCGGCCGTGATCTGCGCGCTCGGCGACCTCCTCCTCGACGTCATCGTGCGCGTCGACGGGCCGATCTCCGCGGATACGGACACGTACGGGAGGACCGCCGTCGCTCCGGGCGGGCAGGCGGCGAACGTCGCCGCGTGGGTCGCGGCCCTCGGCGGCGAAGCGAGATTCGCCGGGAAGCGTGCGCGCGACCCGGCCGGCCGAATCGTCGCCGAGGCCCTCGTTAGTCGCGGCGTCGACGTGGTCGGTCCCGAGGTCGCGGCCGGGACGGGGACGGTCGTCTCGCTTGCCGGGTCGGACGGAGGGCGGACGATGCTGACCGACCGCGGCGTCGCCCCCGACCTCCGGGCGGACGAGCTCGACCCCCGCTGGTTCGCGTGCCGGTTCCTCCACGTGCCGTCCTACAGCCTCGTTCGCTCGCCCATCCGCGAGGCGGCGTTCGAGGCCGTCCGAATCTCGCGGAAAGGCGGCGCGTCCGTGAGCGTCGACCTCTCCAGCACGAGCTCGATCCTCGCCTATGGCGCGGAGCGGTTTGCCGTGCTCGTCTCCGAGCTTCGGCCCGACGTCGTCTTCGGGAACGAGGCCGAGTTCGCGCTCGTCGGAGCGCTCGACGCGCCGACGATCGTCGTGAAGCGCGGCGCGCGCGGCTGCCTCGTCACGACCGGGGACGGTAGCGAAGACCGTCCGGCGAAACCGGCGACCGTCGTCGACGGGACGGGCGCGGGCGACGCGCTCGCGGCGGGCTTCCTGCTCGGCGGCGCGGACCTCGGCCTCGAGGCGGCCGCACGCTGCGTCGCGACGGCCGGAGGCTTCCCGCCGTGAACGACCTCGTCGACGTCGCGCCCGACGTCGCCCTCGCGCTCGCGGACGGTCACCCCGTCGTGGCGCTCGAGACGACCCTGGTGTCACACGGCTTCCCACGCGGCGACGGCGCGGCCGTCGCCCACGCCTGCGAGGCCCGGGTGCGCGAGGCCGGTGCCGTTCCGGCGACGATCGGCGTCCTCGACGGCACGATTCGCGTCGGTCTCGACGGCGCCCAGCTCGCCCTCTTCGCGGATTCGCCCGAGGCACGGAAGGCAGGGCCCCGCGACCTCGCCGCGTGCGCCGCTCAACACGCGCTCGGCGCCACGACGATCGGCGGCACGCTCGCGATCTGCCGAACCGTCGGCATCCGTTTCCTCGGAACGGGCGGCCTCGGCGGCGTCCACCGCGGCTTCGCGGAAACGCTCGACATCTCGGCCGACCTCGCGGAGCTCGCGCGAACACAGGCGCTCGTCGTCGCGTCGGGCGCGAAGTCGATCCTGGACGTCTCGGCGACGGCCGAGGCGCTCGAGACCCTCGGTGTCCCGGCTCTCGGCTGGCGCACGGACGAGCTCCCGCTCTTCTACCGGGCGGACGGCGGCCCGCCCGTCTCGGCCCGCGTCGAGACGCAGGACGAGGCCGCCGCGCTCGCCCGCCTCCATTGGGAGCTCGGCGGCGCGGGCGTCGTCCTCGCGGCGCCTCCAGCGGAGAGCCTCGATGTCGAGGCCTTGATCGAAGAGGGGATCCGCGAGGTCGAGGAGCGCGGCATCCGCGGACAGGATCTGACGCCGTTCGTCCTCGCCCACCTTCACGAGGCGAGCGGCGGGCGAACGGTCGACGCGAACAAGCGCCTGGTCGCGGACAACGCCGCCCTCGCCGCCGAGGTCGCCGTCGCGTACGCGCGCGGCGGTGCTGCGGGGTAGGGATCCGCCGCAGGGTTGGCAAGTAACAGACTGTTACTAAGTCGAGGGCGTGAACGGCAACCAGGAGACGAGAACTCGAGTTCGAGGACCGCTTCTAGAGAGATACCCCTCGATGAGGGTCGCGAGGGCGTGTACTACCTCCCCCGCAAGGGGAGCAGCCGCGAGCGGTCAGATGCACGGTGCGAATTCCACGGTGTCCGCGGCGGAGTGGATGCGATCGCGTCTCCTTCTTCATCGACGACGAGCAGACGGTCGACTACGGTCGCTGATTTCGGTGACCGGTGCAGGGCCGAGGGCGAGGACGGCGCGGACGTGACGAGCGGCGCCCCGACGATCGAGCCGGCCGGGCGGGAGCTCGACGACGAAGGACGCCGTTCCGGGGAAGCGGTGGTTCTGCCAGTTCGGAGCGCTCCCGGGAGGCCAGCGGATGCTTCGGTACGGGACGCGGGCAACGCCTGCGTAGCGGCGCGCCGCGCGCACGCTTGCGCCCCAGGCGCGAACGAGCGCTTGCGGCTGGTGGTACCAGATCGAGACGTCGGGTCGGACGCGGAGGATGAGCCTTCTCGCGACGCGCGTCTCGCGCTCGGAGAAGGGGCGAGGCCCCGAGTACTGCGGGTCCCATCGGCGTCCGAAGCGGCGCCACTCGGACGAGAAGTTCCGGTTCAGGTCGACGCCGCGAGCGTTCTGGCGAACGCCGAGGACGGCGCCGTCCGGGTTGAGGTCGTGGACGATCCAGAGAGCCGCCCCGTGGGGAGCCGCTGCGCGGACGAGCCGGCGCGTGACCCCCTCCCCGGCGCACTCGTCGCCGTGGATGCAGCCGACGACGAGGATCCTCCGGCTCGCCTCCGGGGGGCCGACGACGACCGCTCGGATCGGGCGATCCTCCCACGACCGGCCGACGAGCTCGACGACGGGACTCCCGAATCCGCCGCCGATCGCGGACGCGAGCGAGAGCGCAAGAGCGGCGAAGGCGCCCATCGCTCTCTTCTACGCGACGGCGGCGTCCCGCGGTCCAAGGACCCGGCCCGCCTCTCGACGCGTAGAGCGAGCGGATGAGGAGCGCCTCGTACGCGGCGCTAGCCGGCCTCGCCCTCGCGGCGGCCGCCCTCGCCATGCTCGTGGCCCCGCCGAGCGGGCCGCTCCCGTCGCCCGCTGGTCGGACCACGAGCCGCGAGGCGACGATCACGCGCGCCGAGGCGCAGCGTGCTCGAGGCGCCGGCGCGCCGACCGCGCCGAAGCGAGCGCGGATCGAATGGCGCGAATCGAAAGCGATCGGGCGTCCAGACGCCGGCCGCCTCGTCGACGCCGTCCGGCTTCCGAGCGAAGGACCCAACTTCTTCACCTGGGACCCGGTGCTCCACCAGTCGCCCAACCGGCCGTGGCGGCGTTGGGCCACCGACGGACTCGTTCGCACGACCCTGCGAGTCGTCCGGGCGTTCGCGGCCGCCCACCCGGGCGCTCCGCGCGTCGGAATCGGCGACTTGAGCCGCCGGCACGGCGGCGACTTCGGTCCTCGGTTCGGCGGGATCGGGCACCGCTCACACCAAAACGGGCTCGACGTCGACGTCTACTACCCGCGGATCGACCGCCGGGAGCGCTCGGCGCGAACGCCGGCGCAGGTCGACCGCGCGCTCGCGCAGGACCTGGTCGACCGCTTCGTCGCGGCAGGGGCGCTGCGTGTCTTCGTCGGCCCGAACGTCGACCTCACGGGGCCGCCGCGAATCGTCCAGCCGCTCGTGCACCACGACAATCACCTGCACGTCCGACTTCCGCGCTCGCGGGCGTGAGCGTGCGGGACGGATTGGGGGGAACGCCGCTCGTCCGGGTGCGACGACGGCTCAGGTCTCGGCTTTCCGATCTCGCCGGCTACGCGCTCAGGAGGTTCAGGAGCTCGTCGACGTCGATCGCCTCGTACGTCTGAAGCTGCGTCGAGCCGCGAGAGCTGATCGCGACCGAGACGCGGGCGACTGTCTTCGCGTCCTCGGCCTCGACGATGTTCACGAAGTCGAACGGCCCCAGCATGAACCACTGGTGCAGGACGCGCGCGCCGAGCTCCTCGACGTCCTTGTTCACCTCACGGATCCGCTCGGGGTTCGCCCGAAGCGTCTGGAGCCCCTGTTCGCTCAGCTTCGACAGCATGATGTACGTCGGCACTCCGGCCCCTCCTTCGTCGGTCGGCCGGGCGAGGATAACGCGGTCGCCTAGCGGCGGCGGGACGCCGGGCGTGCCGGCTCGCCGCGGACGCGCTCGCGCGCCAACTGGTCGTGGTAGAGGACGACGAGGCCGAGGAAGAAGAACGGCGCGACGACGACCTGGCTGACGAGGAACGCGGCGCGCCGGCCGTTGTCGCCGAAGCCGACGAGGACGGACGCGAGGAGCGGTCCGAGAAGCCCGTAGATCAGGACGAGCGCCGAGGTGACGCCGACGGCGTGGACGAATTCGGTGCGAGCGAGCTCGACCGACCGGTGGAGGCCGTAGCCGAGCCGCTCGAACCACCTGCGCCGCTCCTCCTCGGCGGGGAGCATGGTGATCGGAATCGAGAACCCGACGACGACGAGCCAGCTCACGGCGAAGAGGAGGAAGACGAGCCCGGCCAGCGGGTCCCCCGCTCGGATGAAGACGCCGAGCGCGAAGGGCACGGCGACGACGACGACGAGTACGAGGAGCACGGGGGCCCGTGCCGCGACTCGTCTCCAGGCGGGGGCGAAGCCGTCGTCGGCGGCTACGCGCGCCGAGGCGGCGTAGGAGGCCGTGAAGGCTGCGGCGACGAGAACGATCGCCGGCAGGTCGGGGAGCTCGAGCGCGAGACGAAACGTACCGGCGACGACGCAGCCGACCCCGAGCGCGCGCCAGAGCCGCTCGCCGTAGAGGCGAATCGTGGTCGCGAGGACCTCGCCGAGGGCGAGCGGCTTGTCGATCAGGATCGCCGCCACACTGGCCATCTTGCCGCGCCCCGGTCGCTCGGCCGACGTTCGAAGAGGAAGTACGAAGCCGGAGTCGCGAGCGACGGCGAGAGCTGCCCGCCGAGCGCGGAAAGCCGCGCTTACGCGGCCGCCGGTTCGAGCGCCTCGGCCTTCTCGATCGCGAGCTCGCCGCCGCGGGCGTCCACGAGGACCGTGTCGCCCTCCGAGAAGGCGCCCTCGAGGAGCTGGAGAGCGAGCGGGTTCTCGATCATTCGCTGAATCGCCCGCTTGAGCGGCCGCGCACCGTACGTCGGGTCCCACCCGGTCTCGGCGACAAGCTCCTTCGCCTCGTCCGTGAGCTCGAGCGAGATGCCGCGCTCGGCGAGCCGGCCGCGGAGCCGCGCGAGCTGGAGCTCGACGATCTCCGCGAGCTGATCGCGCGTCAGCGGGTGGAACTCGACGATCTCGTCGATTCGGTTCAGAAACTCGGGGCGGAACCGCTCTCGCATCTCGGCGCCCGAGCGGACGTTCGACGTCATGACGACGACGGTGTTCCGGAAGTCGACGGTGCGGCCGTGGCCGTCGGTCAAGCGGCCGTCGTCGAGGATCTGGAGCAGGACGTCGAAGACCTCGTCGTGCGCCTTCTCGATCTCATCGAGGAGGATCACGCAGTACGGGCGCCGCCGGACGGCCTCGGTGAGCTGCCCGCCCTCCTCGTAGCCGACGTACCCGGGCGGAGCGCCGATCAGCCGGGCAACCGTGTGCCGCTCCTGGTATTCGGACATGTCCAGGCGTACCATCGCGCGCTCGTCGTCGAACATGAACTCGGCAAGAGCGCGCGCGAGCTCGGTCTTCCCGACCCCGGTCGGCCCGAGAAAGACGAAGGAGCCGATCGGGCGGTTCGGGTCTTGGAGCCCGGAGCGCGCCCGGCGGAGCGCGTTTGCGACGGCGGAGACCGCCTCGTCCTGCCCGACGACGCGCTCGTGTAGGCGCTCCTCCATGTGGATGAGCTTCTCGGTCTCGCCCTCGATGAGGCGCGATACCGGGATCCCCGTCCAGCGCGCGACGACCTCGGCGACGTCGTCCTCGTCGACCTCCTCCTTGACCATCGGATCTCCCTGCGGCGCCGAACCTTCCTCGAGCTCGCGCTCGAGGCTCGGAAGCTCCCCGTAGCGGATCTCGGCGACGCGCTGGAGGTCGGCGTGGCGCTCGGCTCGCTCCGCCTCCATCCGGAGCGCGTCGATCTGCTTCTTGATCTCGGCCACGCGCTGGAGCGCCTCCTTCTCCGTGTTCCAGCGCGCCGC
>JALZGN010000250.1 GCA_030861005.1 Actinomycetota bacterium | reverse complement strand
CCAGGGGCGACCGCGCAGCCCTTTCAGACGTAGACGGGAACCTCGCGCTCTCGCAGCTTCGCGAGGAGGTCGCGGACGGGCGGCACGCCGAGGCCCTCGAGCCCGTTCGCGGTCTCCTCGGAGAGGAGCTCCGTCGCGTCGCCGGCGAGCACGATCGCCGTCTCGTGGCCGACCTCGACGGAGCCGTTGGCCGCGATGTGGAGCGGGATCGACGCGCCCGTCGGGTCGCTCGCGCCCTTGGTGCAGAAGTAGAGCGTTCGCATTCCTGCCTCCTTCCCCGCGGACGTCTCGCTTACACCCGAAGGAGCGGCCGAGTCAGGCAGGTGGGGCCGCCGTCGCCGTTTCGCGAGAGCTCGTCCCCCTCGTAGACACGGACCTCCACGCCTTCGTCCTCCAGCCGCCGCCGGGTGACGGGGTTGCCGTCGAGCGCGAGGGCGACGCGCGGCGCGAGGGCGAGCACGTTCGCGCCCATGGTCGGGAACTCCTCGTCTGCGACCTCGACGAGCCGGACGCCGCGCTCCGCCAGGAGTTCGACCAGGCGAACGGGCATGAGCGGTGGGTAGCCGACGGCGAGGTCGCGGTCGAGGGGCGAGACGAGCGACATGAGGTGGAGCACCTCGCGCGGGCCGTGGAGATGCGGAAGGTCGAACGCGACGACCTCGACGTCGGGAAGGGCCGCGCGAAGGGCGGCGATACCCGCGTCGTTCGTTCGGTATCCACGCCCGACGAGAAGCGTCCGCTCGTCGAGCCAGAGCGTGTCGCCTCCCTCGACGGTCGCCGGCGCCTCGAGCCGCGCGGCGATCGGGACGCCCGCCTCGACGAGGTCGACCGCAATCGCGTCCACCTCCGTCCGACGTCCTTCCTTCCCGGGCCGAAGGAGCAGGGCGCCGCGATCGGTTACGAGCGCCGGGTCGTAGACGTAGATCAGGTCGGGGCACATGGGAACGGGCGTCTCGCCGACGACCACCTCGGCGCCCGCGGCTTCCAGGTGGGCCCGGAACGCCTCGTGCTCGGCGGCGAGGCGGCCGGGGTCCGGCTCGCGGTGCCACCCGTACGCACGCCAGCCGGCGCAGGCCGCCGCCTCCGGCCGCTTCACGAGGACGCGTCGAAGCGGCGCCGTCATCGACTGACACCCGTACGCGACTCCGCTAAGTAACAGTCTGTTACTTGGTTCGGTCATAGGCGTCCGAGCTCCCCGGCGAAGGCTTCCAGCGAGGCGAGATCGTGCCCGCTCGCGAAGACGTCGACGTGCGGGAGCGCGGCCCGCATGCCGCGCGCGAGCGGTTCGTACGCCGGATCCTCCTTGAGCGGGTTGAGCCAGACGACCGCGTGCGCGAGTCGCGCCAGGCGCCCCATCTGCTCGGCGAGGAGGTCGGGGTCGCCGACGTCGAGGCCGTCGGAGCAGACGATGACGACGGCGCCGCGTGCGAGGCGCGCGTCGCCGTCGAGGAACGACTTGAGGGACTCACCGATGCGCGTGCCGCCGTCCCAGTCGACGACCGCATCCGCGGCCCGCGCCAGCGCCTCGTCGAGGCGCGCGGCGGCGAGTGCGGCCGTAACGCGGGTAAGGCGCGTCCCGAAGCAGAACGCCTCCCAGCGGCGCTCGGCGCGAAGCGCGGCGTGGGCGAAGACGACGAGGGCGCGCGAGTACTCGGCCATCGAACCCGAGACGTCGAGGAGGAGTACGACGCGGCGCGGCCGCCGGCGTCGCTCCCGCCAGGCGCGCTCGAACGGCTCACCCCCGGTTCGGAAGGAGGTGCGGATCGTCCGCCGGAGGTCGGGTGTTCCCGCACGGGCGGGACCTCGGCGGCGTGTCCGCCTCGTCGGGACTTCCAGCCGGACACGGGCCATCATCGTCGCGAGCTGCTCGAGCTCTTCCGGCGTGCAGCGAGAGAAGCGCTTCCGCTTCAGTACCTCGACCGTGCTCGCGATCGCCGCCTCGCGCGTCTCGCCGTCGGGGTCGGTGCTCATCGTCGCTCCGGCGAGCGACGCCGGGCGCCGGCGGACGGCGAGGCGACGCCTCGGAGCGGGACCGGCTGCCGCACCACCGAAGTAGGAACGGAAGACGCGGTCGTACGGTTCGATCTCTTCGTGGCGCCCGATCAGCGTCGCTCGTCCGGCCCAGTAGAGATCGGGGGGAGCGAGGAGCGCCGCCGCGCGGCAGAAGTCCGCGATCGCGCCGGTCCCGGCGGCGACGCCTTCCTCGCGGAGTGCGCGGCCGAAGCCTGTCAGCTGGTCGAGGGAGTCACTCATGCAGGACCTCGGGAAGCGCCGCTTCCACCCGGCGGAGATCGTCGCGGTTCTTCACCGCCCAGCCGAGCGTCTCGCGAGCAGCCGTCCCGACCGCGCTCTCGGCTCCGAGAACGGTCAGGGCCTCGGCCCAGTCGATCGCCTCGGCGACGCCCGGCCGCTTCACGAGGTCGAGCTCGCGCAGGCTTGCGACCGCGGAGGCCACCGATCCGGCGAGCCGTTCGGAGACCCCCGGCGCACGCAGGCGAATGATCTCGACCTCGCGCTCGAGGTCGGGGAAGTCGATCCAGTGGTAGAGGCAGCGCCGCCGCAGCGCGTCGTGGAGCTCGCGCGTGCGGTTCGACGTGACGACAACCACGGGCGGCTCGTCGGCGCGGATCGTCCCTAGCTCGGGCACGGTCACCGTGAAGTCGGAGAGCATCTCGAGGAGGAACGCGTCGAATTCGTCGTCGGCGCGGTCGAGCTCGTCGACGAGGAGGACGGCGTCGGAACCGGCTCGCAGCGCCCGGAGGAGCGGCCGCTCGACGAGGAACTCGCGCCCGTAGAGCTCGGAGACGCGGCGCTCGAGGTCCGCCTCCCCATTCTGGAGCGCCCGGGCGTAGAGGAGCTGGCGCGCATAGTTCCACTCGTACAACGCCTGGGACGAGTCGATCCCCTCGTAGCACTGGAGTCGGATCAGCTCGGCCTCGAGGAGCCGCGCGAGCGTCTTCGCGACCTCCGTCTTCCCGACGCCGGCCTCGCCCTCGAGGAGGAGCGGGCGTCGCATGGCAAGGGCGAGGAAGATCGCCGTCGCGAGCCCACGATCCGGGAGGTAAGACTCGCGGCGAAGCTCCTGCTCGAGCTCGTCGACGGAGGTGAAGCGCACGCTCGCATCGTAGGGGTCGAGCCGGGTAAGCTCGCGCGTGCTGGCGCAAGCGAGGATGGAAGCGGCGTGAGGGACGTACTGCCAACGCTCGAGCGGTGGGTTGCCGACGGGCTCCGCGCCGCGACCGCGACGGTCGTTGCGACCGAGCGGTCGGCGCCGCGCCAGCCGGGAGCCGTGCTCGCCGTCTCCGAGCGAGGCGAGGTCGCCGGCTCGGTGACGGGCGGCTGTGTCGAGCCGGCCGTGTACGGGGAGGCGCGCGAGGTTCTCGCGGGCGGCGAGCCCCGTCTCGTGAGCTACGGAATCGCCGACGACGAGGCGTTCGAGGTCGGCCTCCCCTGTGGCGGCACCGTCCACATCTTCGTCGACGCGCTCGCGCCCGAGCTCGTCGCGCCGCTCGCGACGGCGATCCGCGACGAGCGGCCGGCCGCTCTCGCGGTCTCCGTCTCGGGGCCCGACGCGGGCGCGAAGCGGCTCGTGTTCGGGGACGACTCCCGCGACGGCGAGGTCGGCGACGCCGCCCGTGAGCTCCTCTCACGCGGGGAGACCGCCCTCGTCGAGGTCGCCGGGCGCCGCCTCTTCGTCTCCTCCTTCGCGCCGCGCCCGCGCATGTACGTCTTCGGCGCCGTCGACCACGCGGCCGCCGTGGCATCCATCGGCCGCTTCCTCGGGTACCGCGTGACCGTCTGCGACGCGCGCGCGAAATTCGCGACGCGCGAGCGTTTTCCGACGGTCGACGAGGTGGTCGTCGAGTGGCCCGACCGCTTTCTCGCTCGCTCGCCGGTCGACGAGCGGACCGTGATCTGCGTCCTGACGCACGACCACAAGTTCGACGTCCCGCTGCTCGAGGTCGCTCTCCGTAGGCCGGCCGGTTACATCGGCGCCATGGGAGCGCGCCGGACGAACGCCGAGCGGACGGAGCGGCTTCGCGCCGCCGGGCTCTCGGAAGAGGAGATCGCGCGGATCCACGCGCCGATCGGGCTTGCGATCGGGTCGCGGACTCCGGAAGAGGTGGCGATCGCGATCGCCGCCGAGATCGTCGCCGTCTCGCGCGGGAAGCTTTCGAGCCGGGAGCCGGCGGCCGCGTGAAGCTCGAGAACACGTTCGAGGTCGCGGCCCCGCCCGAGCGGGCGTGGGACCTCCTCATGGACGTCCCACGCGTCATCCCGTGCATGCCCGGGGCGGAGCTGACGGAGACGGTCGACGACGCGACGTGGAAGGCCAAGATGAGCGTCAAGCTCGGCCCGATGTCCTTCGTGTTTGCGACCGATGTGAAGCGTGACGACGCCGACGAGGCTTCCCGCCGCGCACGCCTCTCGGCCCGCGCCCGGGAGCTCCGCGGTCGGGGCGGGGGCCAGGCGACCATCGAGTCGACCCTCTTCCCGGTCGATGGCGGCACCCGCGTCGAGATCGTCACCGATCTCTCGCTCTCGGGCGCCGTCGCCCAGTTCGGCCGCGGCATGGTCGAGGACGTCGCCTCCCAGCTCACGCGGCGATTCGCCGAATGCCTCCAGGCGCAGCTCGCGCCTGCGCCCGAGACGGCGCGGACGGCCGCACCGGCGGAGCCGCCTCCGCCCGCTCCCGAGCCGGCGCAGCCGCTCGCCGGCCTCCCGCTCATCCTCGGCGCGCTTCGCCGCGCGCTCGTCCGTCTCGTTCGAAGGAGGGAATCGTGAGACGCGTCGCGGTCACGGTGAACGGCGTCCGCCGCGAGGCCGACGCCGAGCCTCGTCAGCTCCTCGTCTACTTCCTGCGCGACCAGCTCGGCCTCACCGGCACGAACGTTGGATGCGACACGACCACGTGCGGCGCGTGCACCGTCCTCCTGGACGGGAAGTCGGTGAAGTCGTGCGCGCTCCTCGCCGTCCAGGCGGACGGGCGCGAGGTGACGACCATCGAGACGCTCGCGCGGGACGGCGAGCTCCACCCGCTCCAGCGGGCCTTCCACGAGCGGCACGCGCTTCAGTGCGGCTACTGCACGCCCGGGATGATCATGGCCGCGCTCGGCCTCATCCAGGAGGAGGGAGACCTGACGGACGAGGCGATCCGGCACGGCCTCGAAGGGAACCTCTGCCGGTGCACGGGCTACCAGAACATCGTCGAGGCGATCCAGGCGGCGACCGCAGAGCTCGCGCCGGCGCACGCGTAGGAGGCGAGATGACGCAGACGGCGGAAGCAACGGAGAAGGCCACGCGCTACGTCGGCGGCGGCGTGCTGCGCAAGGAGGACCCCGAGCTCCTGACGGGCGCGGCGCGGTTCATCGACGACATCTCCATCCCGGGGATGCTGTGGGTCGGCGTCGTCCGCAGCCCGTTCGCTCACGCGCAGATCAACGGGGTCGACGGATCGCGAGCCCGCGAGCTGCCCGGCGTCGTCGCCGTCCTGAGCGGCGAGGAGCTCGCGGGCGAGTGGGAGGCCGGTCTTCCGTGCGCGTGGCCGATCGCGAACCGGAGCTGGCCGACGCCGACGGACGAGGACCCGCGCATGCCCGACCACTGGCCGGTGGCACGCGACAAGGCGCGCTTCGTCGGCGACCCGATTGCGGTCGTCGTGGCGGACTCGAGCCCGCACGCGAAGGACGCGCTCGAGGCGGTCGACGTCGACTTCGAGCCGCTGGAGCCCGTCCTCGACGTCGAGCGGGCGCTCGAGGGGGGCGTCCCGATCTGCCACGAGGATCTCGGCGACAACCGGTGCTACACCTGGACGCTCGAGAACGGGGACGTCGACCGGGTCTTCTCGGATGCGCCCGTCGTCGTGCGCGAGCGCTACTGGCATCCCCGCCTCATCCCGAACGCGATCGAGCCGCGCGGCGTCGTCGTCCAGCCGAATCCGGCGCAGGGCGAGTTCACCATGTGGTCGGCGACCCAGGTCCCGCACATCGCGCGGACGACGCTCGCGCTCACGACGGGGATCCCGGAGTCGAAGCTGCGCGTGATCGCTCCGGCCGTCGGCGGAGGCTTCGGGTCGAAGCTGAACGTCTACGCGGAGGAGGCGATCTGCCTCGCGGTCGCACGCCGGCTTCGCCTTCCCGTCAAGTGGATCGAGGAGCGGTCCGAGAACTACCTGGCCACGATCCACGGACGGGGCGTCGTTCAGGACATGGAGCTCGCTGCCACCGAGGAGG
>JALZGN010000229.1 GCA_030861005.1 Actinomycetota bacterium | reverse complement strand
TTCTTCGCGAGCGGGGTTCTGCTGCTCCGCGGTCTTCCCTCCGCGCTCCAGCTTGCCGAGCGGCTGTCGCGGAGCGCCTCGTTCGGGCTCCGGCTCGCTTTCCTGACCGCTGCTCGCAGCCCTGGGGAGGCCGCGGCCGCGACGACGTTCCTCGCGATCGCTCTCGGTGTCGCGCTCTTTGCCCTCAACTACCGCGCTACGCTCGGGCAACAGGCGCGCGACGAAGCACAGTTCACCGCCGGAGCCGCTTGGCGCATCGTCGAACACGCACCGAGCGACGAGCCAGTCGATGTTCGTCCTCCTGACGTGGAAGTAGCTCCCGCGGACCGCGTCGCGCCGACCGTCGCCGACGAGGAAACGGTAAGCGGTGACTTCGATGTCACGCCGCTCACGCGTTTCGCCGCTGCGAGCGACGAGCCTCCGACGCCCATACTGCGGTTGAAGGCGCGCGTGCAGGAGGCTTCGGTTGCGGGTCAGGACCTCGAAGTCGAGGTCCTCGGCATCCCAGCGGAACGAATCCCAGAGCTGCGCGGCTGGCGCGACAGCTTCTCGACGCTCACGCGCCGCGAGATCGCGTCACGGCTGAGACCGCAGCCGCTCCGGCTCAAGGGTCCACGACTGGGGCGCGACACGGCCGCGATTCGCTTCTGGGCATGGTCGGGCGCGGAGCGCGAACGCTTCGTCGTCTTCCACTTCCTTCGCCCGAAAGATCAGCGTTTCGTCTTCCTTCGCGGGGGGACCCTCGCGCGCGGACGCTGGCAGCGGCTTACCGTCCGCGTGCCGCCGAGAGTTCGAGGGGCCGAACTCGTCGCGCTCGAGTTCCCGGCGGTCTTCGTGCCGCAAAGCGCGCTGCCGGATGAGGGCTTCGTGCAGCTCGGTCGCTTCGAGCAGCGCCACGGCAAAGAGTGGACGACTCTGCCGACACCCTTCGGCTGGACGACCAGCGCGGGTGCCGGCTCGGTCGATTTGTCCGAGCTTGCAGCGGGACCCGTGCGGCGGCTGACGCAATACAACCTCGAGGGCTCCCCGATCGCACTGATCCACACCGACATCGGGCTCCCAGAAGCGCTGCCGGGCCTGGTCAGCCGTCGCCTCGCGGCGACAGCGGTCGGAGGCCGGGTGACGATCAACGTCGGTGGTACTCCCGTCCCCATTCGTGTCGTTGCCGACACCCGTTTCTTCCCGACCATCATCGACCGCCCGTCGGACTTCGTCGTCCTCGACTACGACAGGCTGTTCGCGTCGCTGAACGCCGCGCGGCCCGGCGTCGCGGCGCCCTCGGAGGCGCTGTTCTTCCGGCCGCAGCGCGAGACCTTTCTCGAGCAGCTGGGACGGCCGCCGTTTCGGGTCGAACGCGTCGTTCGTGCAGAGGCGCTCGCCGCGCGACTGGCGAGCGACCCACTCGCGGCGGGTACGCGCGACGTCCTCATGCTCGCCGCAGCCGCAGCCGCAGCGCTCGGCCTCCTCGGCCTCATCCTCGCCTCACGCGCGACGCTCACCTCCGAGCGGCTCGTGCTCGCGGAGTACGAGGCGCTCGGCGTCCGCCCCTCGCTGCTCGCCCGCAGCACGCAGCTGCGACTCATTGCCTTGTCGGTGTTCGGCGTTGCGGCCGGTTTTCTCGGAGGGCTGCTCGCCGTCCGACTGATCGGGTCCTTGGTCGCCGTGACGGGGACGGCCGCCGCGCCACTGCCGCCGATCGAGCCCGTCGTCGCATGGCAAGCGGACGCGATCCTCTTGGCTTCGCTGGTGCTGGGCGCCCTGGTCGCCGCCACCTTGCTCGCCCGGCATGCCCTGCGCGAGACGGCGGCACGGAGGCTGCGCGCCTGATGGCGGCCGTCGGCGCGAGAGAGATCTTCTTCCTCTACCGCGCTCCGCACGGCGATGTCCCCGCCCTGCGCGGACTCTCGCTCAAGGTCGGCGACGGCGAGGTCGTCTCCGTCCTCGGGCCGAGTGGCTCGGGCAAGACGACGTTGCTGTCGCTGTGCGCCGGCTTCGCCCGCCCGTCGAGCGGCGAGCTCACGATCCTCGGTCAGTCCGTCGACCGCGCGCCAGCGCACGAATTCACCACCTTACGACGACGCGCGATCGGGATCGTCCGCCAGCACTACCACCGCGCTCTGCCGCGTGAGTTGACCGCCGAGGACATCGTTGCGCTGCCGCTGCGCCTTCTGGGCGAGCGGGCGCGACCGGCGCGGCAACGGGGCCGGGAGCTTCTCGCCGCTGCCGGTCTCAAAGATCGCATCGACGCGCGCCCGGTTGAGCTCTCGGGCGGCGAGCAGCAGCGCGTCGCGGTCTGCGCCGCGCTTGCCAAGCGCCCGCCGCTCCTGCTCGCGGACGAGCCGACGGGCGAACTCGACCCCCAGAGCTCCTCCGCCGTCGTCGAGCTTCTTCTCGAACTTGCCGCCGATTGCAAGACGGCGGGGTTGATCGTCACACACGATCCCGAGGTTGCCTTGCGGACCGACCGGACGATTCACATCCGCGACGGGCGTCTCGCGGCGGAGGGGACGACACGGCCCGTCCTGATCGTCGACGAGCAGGGCTGGCTGCGGCTCCCGCGCCAGCTCCGCGAGGAGGCGGGAGTGCGCGAGCGGGTACGCGCGCAAGCGAGCTGGGGGAGGATCGAGCTCCTTCCAGAAGGCGTGGAGCGGGCCGCGGGAGCGCAACCGCCAGCTGTAAGCGCGGGCGCCGCACGCCTGACGCCGGAAACAAAACGCTTCGAGACCGAAGTGGCGCTCGACCGCGTCATGAAGCACTATGGCACGCAGGATCGGCCGGTCGTCAGCGATCTTTCGTGGACCTTCGCGCCGGAGCAAGTACACGCCATCGCGGGCCCGTCAGGTAGCGGCAAGACGACGATCCTGAACCTGATTGCCGCCCTCGAGTATCCCGACCGCGGTGAACTCTGGGTGGGCGGCGACCGGATCGACTCGCTGAACCCGAACGATGCCGCGGCCTGGCGGCAGCGCGCCCTCGGCTACGTCTCGCAGCACTCGACTCTGGCCGACTTCCTTTCGGCACGCGAGAACGTCGAGCTCTCGCTTGCGCTCCGCGGTTTTGACGCAGACGAGGGAGCGCGGCGCGCCGAGCGGTGGCTTTCGTGGGTCGGGCTGGAGAAGCTCGCCGAGCGTCGCTCTGACCGCCTTTCTGGAGGCGAGCAGCGTCGCGTGGCCCTCGCGCGTGCGCTCGCACCCGAACCGCGCGTCCTGCTCGCAGACGAGCCGACCGCACACCTCGACCGCGTGACCGGTCGCATCGTTATTCGTCTGCTTCAAGCGGCAGCGGGTCACAATGGGACGACGGTGATCGCGGCAAGCCACGACCCCGACGTGATCTCGGCTGCCGACACCCGTCTGATCCTCGGCTCCCACGAGGAACAGCACCGGCCGTCACCCGTGGCACGCAGCGAGCGCCAGCGGCAGGACGAGCGTTCGTAGCCCGAACGGTTGTC
>JALZGN010000224.1 GCA_030861005.1 Actinomycetota bacterium | reverse complement strand
CCCTCCCTCCGCGCCCGCGCCGGCGGCGCGACGAGCGCGAGGGCGCGCGCCGGGGTCGAGCCGTAGAGCTCGGCAAGCCAGAGCGCGAGATCGACGAGCGCCGGCGGGACGGTGCCGAGCACGCGCTCGACGCCGACGGGCTCGATGTCGGGAGGCGCCTCGTCCGCGACGCCGACGACCACGCCGCGGCGATACGCGCGACCGAACGGTACGGAGACGACGGCGCCCTTCTCGAGCCCGGCGGCGAGGTACGTGAACGGACGTGCGAGCGCCCGCCCGGAGACGAGCGGGTAGACGGACGCGTACCGCGCGGAGGCGACGCTCGGCCTTGTCGTGACTCGGTCACGGGGGCTCAGGGCTTCGTTTCGAGACAAGGTCATAGAATCGTCGCATGGCGCCGGGACATTCGATCGACGACTACATCGAGACGATCTACTTCCTCGCGTTCCCCGTCGGGGAGTACCGACCGGCGACGAAGGGCGCTCCCGCGCTCGCAGCGCGCGTGGCCGACATGCTGGGTGTCTCGCGCGCCTCCGCCGGGGAGATGCTGAAGCGCCTCGAGGCGGAGGGCCTGGTCGAGCGCGGCGAGCAGAAGGAGGCGATCCTGACGACGAAGGGACGCGAGGTCGCGGAGCGGGTCGTCCGCCGCCACCGGATCGTCGAGCGGCTTCTCACCGACTTCATGGGCTACACGCCCGCGGAGTCGCACGTTCAGGCCGACCTCCTCGGCGACACGTTCACCGACGAGATGATCGAACGAATCGCGGAGCGCCTCGGCAACCCCGAGCGCTGCCCGCACGGTTGGCCGGTCGATACGTCGTTCGAGCAGGCGGAGAACCGCGAGCTCGAGCCGCTCGCCGAGCTGGCGCTCGGCACCCGGGCCGAGATCGTCCGCCTCGCCGAGCACGACGGCGCGCTCCTGCACTGGTACTACGAGGAGGGGTTCGTCCCGGGAACGGCCGTCGAGCTCGCCGATGCCGGCCCCGGCGAGCTCACCGTGCGCGTGGACGGCTACGAGCGGTCGCTTCCGAAGAAGGCCGCCGCGGGCCTCTTCGTGCGCCCAGCGTAAGCCGGCGCGATTCGCGCCGGGTAGCCGGCCGAAGCCGTGTTTCGGGCGCGGTCACGGTGGACGTTTTCGCACGATCGTGAGCGGGACGGTGCGCGCGGACGAAGCGGCGATCGCGGCGAGACCGGCAACGCGAGCCGACGACGTGGGTCCGTCGGACGGCGATCAGGCGGGGACGTGCTCGGCGAGGCCGGCCGCCCGCCTCAGAGCCTCCGCCTTGTCCGTCCGCTCCCACGTGAAGTCGTGGTCGGCGCGCCCGAAGTGCCCGTAGGCGGCCGTCTTCGCGTAGATCGGCCGGCGGAGGTCGAGGTCGCGAAGGATGGCGCCGGGCCGCAGGTCGAAGTGCTCGCGAACGAGCTCCTCGATCCGCGGCGCCGGTATCCGCTCCGTCCCGAAGCACTCGATCCCGATCGAGACGGGGTGCGCGACGCCGATCGCGTAGGCGACCTGGAGCTCGCAGCGGTCAGCGATCCCCGCCGCGACGACGTTCTTCGCCACGTAGCGCGCCGCGTACGCTGCCGAGCGGTCGACCTTCGTCGGATCCTTACCCGAGAACGAACCGCCCCCGTGGCGGGCGGCGCCACCGTACGTGTCGACGATGATCTTGCGCCCCGTGAGCCCCGTGTCGCCCATCGGTCCCCCGATCACGAACTTCCCCGTCGGGTTCACGTAGACGAAGTCGCGCTCCTCGAAGCGCCGCTCCTCGTAGAGGTCGCGCGGAAGGATCGGGTGGAGGACGTGCTCGATCACGTCGGGCTTGATGAGCGCGTCCTCGTCGAGCCCCGCGCGGTGCTGCGTCGAGACGAGGATGCGCTCGATCTCGACGGGCCGCTGGTGACCGCGCTCGTCGGCCTCGTAGCGGATCGTGACCTGTGCCTTGCCGTCCGGACGCAGGTACGGCAGCACCTGTGCCTTGCGAACCTCGGCAAGCCGCTTGCAGATCCGGTGAGCCAGCACGATCGGGAGCGGCATGAGCTCGTCGGTCTCGCCGGTCGCGTAGCCGAACATCATCCCCTGGTCGCCGGCGCCGATCCGGTCGATCGGATCGTCGTCGCCCGGGTCGTGCTGAACCTCGTACGAGGCCTCGACCCCCTGGGCGATGTCGGCAGACTGCTCGTCCAGCGCGACGATCACCCCGCACGTCTCGGCATCGAAGCCGTACTTGGCCCGGTCGTAGCCGATCTCGCGGATCCGTTCGCGGACGAGCCGCGGGATGTCGACGTAGGTCCTCGTCGTGATCTCGCCGGCTACGACGACGAGGCCGGTCGTCACGAGCGTCTCGCACGCGACGCGGCCGTCGCGGTCGTCCGCGAGGACGGCGTCGAGGACGGAGTCGGAGATCTGATCGGCGATCTTGTCCGGGTGGCCCTCGGTGACGGACTCGGACGTGAAGAGGAACTCGCGCCGCCGGGCGGCCCCGTCCGAGCGGGAGCGGTCGGTGCTCGACATGCGGCCGAACGCTAGTCGATCCGCAGGAAGCCCTCGAACCCGATCACGTCGCCGTCCACCTCACCCCAGAGGAAGACGGAGCGAAGCGGCTCGAGGTCCCCGCGAACCTCCCCGTCGAGCCCGTCGCCGACGCCCTCGGCGAAGCGAAAAACAAGGTCGATCGCTTGCGTCGCGTCGGCGTAGAGAAAGCCGGTCGTCTCGTCCGGCGCGCCGGCCGCCGCGCGCGCGTCGCCGAACCGCTCGTCGTCGGCGAGCCGATCACCGTCCTCCCGGATCCTCGCGATGCCCTCTTCCGCCGTCGTCGCGACGAGGAGCCCGTCGAAGACGGCGTAGAAGAGCTCGACGTCGTCGGTCGTGACGCGCTTCGCCCGGACGCCGGCGATCTCGACGTCCTCGGTCTCGACCCGGTCGCCGAGTCGCGCGAGCGCGGCGATCTGATCGGCGACCCGGCGGGCCCGATCCTCGTCGTCCACCTCGGTCGCGACCGTGACGAGCGGAGACGCGACCGGACTCCCCTCCTCCGACGCCGTTCCTTCCTCGCCGGCGGGATAGACGGCGAGGACGGTCTCGCCTCCGAAGAGCGGGAGGACGTCCTCGTCGACCGAGAGCCCGAGCACCGTCTCGAGCTCGCCGAGCTGCCGGGAGAAGTCGGGATTTGCGTTCTCGCCGCAGCGGAGGAAGGCGCGGGCCTGCTCGGCGACGTTGTTTACGGAAAAGACGGCGAGCGGGCCCGCCGGGAGCTTGTCGACGAGCGCGGATGCCGACTCGTCGGGCTGCTCGCCCTCCTCGACGCGAACGGCGCCGCTCACGTGGGCGCCGTCCTCCTCGGCGGCGAGCGCGAATGCGAGTGACGGAATGCGCTCGTTGCCGAGCAGGCAGCGGAGCGCCGCTCGGTCGTCCTCGGCGAGCTCGCCCTCGGCCGCGAGCTCCTCGGTCAGGGCCTCCCCGCTCACGTAGACGGTCGCGAGCCTCTCTTCGGGAAGCTCCGCGATCGCGTCGGTGAAGGCGTCGTCCTCGGCGAGCGACTCATCGCGGCGCGCCGACCGGAACGCGTCGAGCGCCTGCTGCGTCTCGGCCGCCACCCACCAGCCGTCCTCGAGCTCCTCGGTGACGCCCGGGTCGTCCCCTCGGGTGACCGCCTGACGCCACTTCTCCTCGTCCTTCGGCTGCGTGAGGACGACCGCGTCATCCTCGGCGGCAGGGTCGACGACGACGATGTCGACCTCGCGGCCGACCGCCGGTTTGACGTCCCGCTCGAAGTCGAGATCGTCCGACTCGAGGTGGCGGCGGAGCTCGCCGAGCGCCTCTTGCGCGGCGGGGAAGCGCATCACGAGCCGCTCGGCGGCCAGCCACTGACCACCCTCGAAGTCGGTGTTCACGGTGGCGAAGAACGCGGCTTCGGACGGCACGAGGTCGGCGCCCGATCCGAGCTCGCCGCCGCTTCCGTCGCCTCCGCACCCGCCGACCGCGAGCACTCCGAGAGCCGCGAGCAGGGCGGGAAGGCGGCGGCTCACGATTCCCACTGTACCCACAGCCCTGCGGCCGGGCTACTCCTCGGTCGGAGGGCGCTCCATCAGCGCAGCGACGACGGCGCGAGGATCGCCGCCGGCGAGAACGCGGCAAACCGCCTCCGTGATCGGAAGCTCGATGCCGAGGCTTCGCGCAAAGTCGTGAAGGACGGGCGCGGTCATGAGGCCCTCGACGGCCGTCGCGATCGTCGCCTGGGCCTCCGGCGCCGACGCGCCCTGCGCGATCAGCTCGCCGGCGCGCCGGTTTCGGCTGTGGCGGCTCCACGCGGTCACGACGAGGTCGCCCATACCGGCGAGGCCCGCGAACGTCTCCGGCCGGGCGCCGGCCGCGTCGCCGAGCCGCGCCATCTCCGTGAGGCCGCGCGTCACGACGGCCGCCTTCGCGTTGTCCCCCATGCCAAGACCGTCGACCGCGCCCGCGGCGAGGGCGATCACGTTCTTGGCCGCGGCGCAAAGCTCGACACCGACGAGGTCGGTGTTCACGTAGACGCGGAAGCGGGGCGACATCACCGCGTGCTGAAGGCGGACGCCGAGCTCCTCGTCCTCGCTCCCGATCACGGCGGCCGCGGGAAGCCGCTGGGCGACCTCCTCGGCGTGGTTCGGGCCCGAGAGCACCGCGACGGGACGGTCGTCCACGACGAGCGAGAGTCGCCCGCCCGACGCCGGATCCAGGCCCTTGACGAGGCTGAGCACCGGCGTCTCCCCGCCGGGAAGGGCGGCGACGACCTCGCGAAACGCGGGACTCGGGACGGCGACGACGACCAGCTCAGCTGCGGCGAGCGGCGCGTGGGATAGCGCCGCAGCGCGAACCCCCCGCAGATCGACCTCGCGAGCGTAGCGCGGGTTTCGTCCAGTCTTCGCGATCGCACCCGCCTGCTCGGCGTCCCGACAGGCGAGGACGACGTCGTGCCCGCCCTCGGCGAGGAGGGCGGAGAAGACGGAGCCCCACGACCCGCCGCCGATGACGACGACGTTCATCGAGCCTCGGCCGTCACGCCCGCCGCGCGAAGTCGATGACGACGGGCACACCGGCGAGGTCGAAGCGTTCGCGCAGGCGGTTCTCGACCCAGTAGCCGTAGTCGCGCGTCAGGAGGCCCGGGTCGTTGACGAAGACCTTGAACCGCGGCGGGCGCACGTTCACCTGGGTGCCGTAGAGGAGGTTCAGCCGCCGGCCGTCTCGGCTCGGGCCAGGGCGCTGGGCGCGAAGCTCCTGTAGGAACCGGTTCAGTTCGCCCGTCGCAACCCGGGACGTGTGCTTGCGGTAGAGCTCCTCGATACGCTCCAAGAGACGCTCGACGCCGCGCCGCGTCTTCGCCGAGACCGCCACGAGCGGGGGACGCTGGCGTAGCCTCTCCTCGAGCCGGCGGCGAACGTCCTCGATCGAGACCGTTGCGATGTCCCACTTGGAGAGGACGACGAGCGTCGAGCACGTCGCCCGGCGGGCGACGTCCGCGACCGCGAGGTCCTGGTCGACGACTCCCTCGCTCGCATCGACGAGGACGAGTGCGACGTCGGCTCGCTCGGCCGCCTGGAGCGCGCGCAGCTCCGAGTAGTACTCGATCCCCTGGCGCTGTCGGCGCTTGCGGCGAAGGCCGGCGGTATCGACGAGGACGAAGGTCGTGTCGCCGCGACGGACGACGGTATCGATCGCGTCCCGCGTCGTCCCGGGGACCTCAGAGACGATGACCCGTTCCTCGCCGACGATCGCGTTCAGGAGGCTCGACTTCCCGACGTTCGGGCGGCCGAGAATCGCGATCGAGATCGCTTCGTCGCCGATCTCGGGCGCCGCGGGGCGGGGGAGCCGCTCCAGCTCGCCCACCACCCGGTCGAGGAGATCACCGGTGCCGTGACCATGAAGCGCCGACACCGGAATCGGGTCGCCGAGACCGAGGCGGTGGAACTCGAGCGCCTCGTCGTCTCGGCGGGGGTCGTCGACCTTGTTCACGAGGACGAGGACCGGTTTTCGCGTCCGGCGGAGGATGGCGGCGATCTCCTCGTCGCCGGGCGTGACACCGGCGGCCACGTCAACGAGGAAGAGGACGAGGTCGGCCTCCTCGACCGCTCGCCGCGCCTGCTCGACGACCGCGCGGGTGATCGGCGAGTCGTCCGCGACGTCGACGCCGCCCGTGTCGACGAGGAGGAAGCGCTTACCCGCCCACTCGCACACGATCTCCTTCCGGTCGCGCGTCACGCCTGGCGTCTCGAAGACGACCGCCTGCCGCGTCGCTGAGAGCCGGTTCACGAGGGTCGATTTCCCCACGTTCGGGAAGCCGACGACGGCGACTACCCCGAGGAGCGGCGAGCTCATCCCGTGCGGGAGGGCAACGCCGCCCGCCGCGGCGGCACGCCGTCCGGCCGACCGTGCCGGTGCATCTCGCCGAGGAACTCCCAGAGCCGACGGATCTCGGTCTCGATCTCGGCGGTCGCCTCGCGGTAGCCCTTCGAGCTCCGCGGCAGGTGATCGAAGCGGATTGGCTCGCCGTAGGCGACGGAGACCGGGTAGAAGTTCCCCGGCCGCCACTCGAACGAGCCGTAGATGGCGGCTGGGACGACCGGGACGCCTTCCTGGATCGCGACCATCGCGGCGCCGGGGAGGGCGCGGCCAGGCTGGCCGCTTCGCTGGCGTGTACCCTCGACGAACATCCCGAGCGCCTGGTTCCGCCGGACCGTCTCGCGCGCGAGGCGAACCCCCGCTCGGTCGGACTCGCCTCGTCGGACGGAGAGCGTGCCGAACGCTCGGATGAACTGCCCGAGCACCGGAGCCTCGTGCGCCTCCGCCTTGGCCAGGTAGACGATCCGTCGGGGGCAGAGCGTCGCGAAGACGGGGACATCGATCCAGGAGAGGTGGTTCAGGGCGAGGACGAGACCGCCGGCCCGGGGCACGCGCTCCTTCCCGTATCCCTTCATCGGCACGAGGGCTCGCGTAATCCCGGAGAGGAGCGTCCGACCGACGCCCCACCAGACGAGCGCGTGGACGTTCACGCGCGGACCCGGCTCGCGACCATGTGCTCGATCCGCTCGACGACATCCGCGACGCTGAGCTGCGTCGTGTCGATCGTCGTCGCGTCGGGCGCGGCCTGCATCTGGCCGGCGTCGCGCTCGTCGCGCAAGCGAAGATCGGTCGTGAGGGCGTCCGCTCCGAGGCCGGGCCGCTCGTCGACGCGACGGCGCGCGCGCTCTGCCGCGTTTGCCGTCAGGAACACCTTGACGTCCGCGCCCGGACAGACGACCGCCCCGATGTCGCGCCCCTCCATGACGGCGTCTCCCTCCGCCGCGAGCGCGCGCTGACGCTTGCGGAGGACGGCTCGGACGGCGGGATGGCGGGCGACCGACGAGACGACGCGGTCGATCTCGACCGTGCGAATCGCAGCGGAGACGTCCGTCCCCGCGATCGACACGCGGTCGTCGTCGATCGCGACTTCGTGCGCGCGCGCGAGCTCCGCGAGCGCGGCCTCGTCGTCGAGGTCGATCCCCCGCGCGAGCGCGAGCCAGGTGAGCGCGCGGTACATCGCGCCCGTGTCGAGGTAGCGAACGCCGAGGCGCTCGGCGAGGCGCCGTGCGACCGTGCTCTTCCCAGCGCCGGCCGGGCCGTCGATCGCGATGATCACGCCGAAACTATCGCAGCGCCAGCGACTCGAGCACCGCGAAGAATTCCGGATAGCTGACGGCGACGCTCTCGGCGCCGCGGATCTCGACGCCGTCGCGCGAGACCGCGCCGGCGACGCCGGCGAGCATGGCGATCCGATGGTCGCCCGCGACATCGACGACCGCGCCGCCCCGGGGACGCGCCGGGACGCCGCGGACCCGGAAGCCGTCGGCGGTCGTCTCGATCCGGACGCCGAGCGGACGCAGGACGTCCTTGAGAGCCTCGATACGATCGGACTCCTTGACGCGGAGCTCCTCGGCGCCGCGGACCCGGCTCTCGCCGCGCGCCATGCCGGCGACGAGCGCGAAGAGCGGAAGCTCGTCGACGAGGAGCGGGACCTCGTCGCGGCGCACCTCCGTCGCGACGAGATCGGCGTGCGCGACCTCGAGGTCGGCGACCGGCTCGCGGCCCGCGGTCCGCCGATTGAAGGCGGAGACGCGCGCCCCCATCCGCTCGAGGACGGCGAGGAAGCCCGTTCGGGTCGGATTCGTCCCGACGCCGTGGAGCCGAAGGTCGGACCCGGGCAGGAGCGTTGCGGCGGCGACGAACGGGGCTGCCGACGAGATGTCCCCCGGCACGTCGACGGCGAGGGGGCGAAGCCGGGCGGTCGGCCAGACGGCCGGCTCGCGCGGCTTCCGCCGGACCTGCGCCCCGGCGGCCTCGAGGAGGCGCTCGGTGTGGTCGCGCGTCCGAGCGGGCTCGACGGCGACCGTCGGGCCGTCCTCGGCCTGGAGGCCGGCGAGGAGGATCGCCGACTTCACCTGCGCGCTCGCGACGGGGAGCTCGTATCGGATCGGCCGAAGGCGTGCGCCCTGAACGACCAGGGGGGCGTGGCCCTCCGTCGTGTCGACCCGCGCACCCATGCGGCGAAGCGGCTGCGCGACGCGCTCGAGCGGACGTCGACGAAGCGACGCGTCGCCCGTCAGCTCGAAGCGGCCCTCCTGGCCGGCGAGGACTCCCGCCAGGAGACGGAGAAGCGTGCCGGCGTTCCGGCAGTCGACCACGCCTTGCGGCGGGCGAAGCCCGCCGAGCCCGACACCCGCCAGGCGCGCGGTGTCGTCGTCGACGGCGACGGGCACGCCGAGCGCCCGGACGGCGTCGACGGTCGCGAGGGTGTCGTCGCAGACGCCGAAGCCGCGTACCTCGCTCTCCCCCTCCCCGAGCGCGCCGACGAGAAGCGCCCGGTGCGAGATCGACTTG
>JALZGN010000222.1 GCA_030861005.1 Actinomycetota bacterium | reverse complement strand
GAGAAGAGCCGCGGTGAGGCCGAGGCGCAGCGAGACGAGTACCTCGCCGATCTGCAGCGGCTCGCGGCCGACTTCGACAACTACCGCAAGCGGGCGGCGCGTGATCAGGAGAGCCTGGTCGCGCGCCGCCCGCTTGCGGTAGTTGTCGAAGTCGGCCGCGAGCCGCCGCAGGTCGTCGAGGCGCTCGTCGCGCTCGCGCTCGAGCTCGGCGATCCGCGCGTCCGGCTCGGTCGGCGCCTCGGCGCTTCGCTCGGCGTCCGCGACCGCCTCCGCCTCTGCCTCCGCCTCCTCGGAAGCGGCGAGCTCCTCGCCGACCACCTCGGGCGCGTCCTTCTGACGACGAGGTTCCGCCATTACGACTGCCTGGCCTCCTCGTCGATGACCTCGTAGTCGGCCTCCTCGACGACCTCGTCCTCGCTCGCGCCGGCGCCGTCGCCACCAGCGCCCCCGGCCGCGCCGGGGGTCGGAGCCTGCTGGGCCTGGACCTTCTCGTAGACGGCCTGGGCTAGCCGGTGCGCGGACTCCATGAGCTCCTCGCTCTTCGTCCGGATCGCGCTCGCGTCGTCGCCGTCGAGCAGGCCGCGCAGCTCCTCCATCCGAGACTCGATCGTCGAGACCGTCTCCTCGTCGAGCGACTCGCGGTGCTCCTTCAGGCTCTTCTCGGTCGAGTACAGGAGCGTCTCCGCCTGGTTACGCGCTTCCGCGAGCTCGCGCATCCGCCGCGCCTCGTCGGCGTGCCCCTCGGCCTCGCTCACCATCCGCTCGACCTCCTCTTCCTTGAGACCCGAGCCGCCCGTGATCTGGATCTGCTGCTGGTTACCGGTGCCGAGATCCTTCGCCGACACGTTGATGATCCCGTTCGCGTCGATGTCGAAGGTCACCTCGATCTGAGGCATGCCGCGCGGCGCCGGCGGGATCCCGACGAGCTGGAACTTGCCGAGCGTCTTGTTGAAGGCGGCCATCTCGGACTCGCCCTGGAGGACGTGCACCTCGACCGACGGCTGGTTGTCCTCGGCGGTCGTGAACGTCTCCGACTTCTTCGTCGGGATGGTCGTGTTCCGCTCGATGAGCCGCGTGAAGACGCCGCCCTTCGTCTCGATCCCGAGGCTGAGGGGCGTCACGTCGAGAAGGAGGACGTCCTTCACCTCACCGCGCAGAACGCCGGCCTGGATCGCCGCGCCGATCGCGACGACCTCGTCCGGGTTCACGCCCTTGTGCGGCTCCTTGCCGATCAGCTCCTTCACCTTCTCCTGGACGGCCGGCATGCGCGTCATCCCACCCACGAGGACGACGTGGTCGATCGCGCTCGGCTCGAGCCCGGCGTCCGCGAGCGCCTGCCTCGTCGGGGCGACCGTCCGCTCGAGCAGGTCGGCCGTGAGCTCGTTCAGCTTCGCACGCGAGAGCTGGAGGTCGAGGTGCTTCGGGCCCTCCTGCGTCGCGGTGATGAACGGCAAGTTGATCTGCGTCGACTGCGTCGAGGAGAGCTCGATCTTCGCCTTCTCGGCCGCCTCGTAGAGACGCTGCAGGGCCATCCGGTCCTGCGAGAGGTCGATCCCCTGCTCGCGCTTGAACTCGCCGACCATCCAGTCGACGATCGCCTTGTCGAAGTTGTCGCCACCCAGGTGGTTGTCGCCGTTCGTCGCCTTCACCTCGAAGACGCCCTCGCCGAGCTCGAGGATGGAGACGTCGAACGTGCCGCCTCCGAGGTCCCAGACGAGGATCGTCTGGTCGGCCTCCTTGTCGAGCCCGTAGGCGAGGGAGGCGGCGGTCGGCTCGTTGATGATCCGCACGACGTTCAGGCCGGCGATCTTCCCGGCGTCCTTCGTCGCCTCGCGCTGCGCGTTGTTGAAGTACGCGGGAACCGTGATGACGGCGTCCGTGACCGTCTCCCCTAGGTAGGACTCGGCGTCCGCCTTGAGCTTCTGGAGGATCATCGCGCTGATCTCGGGCGGCGCGTACTCCTTGCTGCCCGCCTTCACGCGCGCGTCCCCGTTCGGGCCGGCAACGACCTCGTAGGGCACGATCTTCATCTCCTCGGAGACCTCCGAGAACTTGCGGCCCATGAACCGCTTGATCGAGAAGACCGTGTTCTGCGGGTTCGTGACTGACTGGCGCTTCGCGGGCGCGCCCACCAGGCGCTGCCCGTCCCGCGTGAACGCGACTACGGAGGGCGTCGTGCGCCCGCCTTCTGCGTTCGGGATGACCGTCGGCTCGCCGCCCTCCAGCACGCCGACGCACGAGTTCGTCGTCCCGAGATCGATTCCGATCGTCTTTGCCATCGTCGTGCTTCCTCCGTTTGTCGCTTGAGATAATCTAAGCGGAGTTATAGCAGATCCTTCGGTCCTTGCTTTCCCTCTTGGGAAGCGGACGTAACGCCTCTCGCGTCGAGTGCAGGGGACGACCGGGCGAGCCGGCGCAGGGCCTCGGCGGCCGCCGGCTCGGCGAGCACGATGCCGGCGAGGATGAGTGCGCAGCCGGACCAGCCGCCGAATCGGAGCCGGTCGCCGGCGAGAACGTACCCGAAGAGGCCCGCGAAGACGGTCTCGAGGGAGAAGAGGAGCGCGATCCGCGTCGCGGCGATTCGCCGCTGCGCCCACGCCTGGATGAGGTAGGCGAGCGCACTCGCGAAGACGCCCGTCACGACGAGGGCGCTCCACACCGTCCAGCCGCGCGGCATCTCCACCTGCCCGACAGCGACCGCGCTCACGGCACAGCCGGCGCAGACGGTCGCCATCTGGAGAAAGGCGAGCGCGAGCGGGTCGTAGCGGGCCGCGTAGCGCTCGACGAAGACGATCTGGAGCGCCTGCGCGGCCGTGCTCGCGAGGACGAGCAGGTCGCCGGCCGTCGATCCCGCGGGCACCCCGGCGAGGAGCGCGAGGCCGGCCGCTGCCAGCACGACGCCTCCCCAGACCGCGGGCCGCGTTCGTTGACGGAAGAGGACGAGCGCGAAGATCGGCGTGAGGACGACGTAGAGGCCGGTGATGAACCCCGTGCTCGAGACCGTGGTGCGCTCGAGCCCCGCGGTCTGGAGGACGAACCCGGCGCCGAGGAGCGCGCCGAGGAAGACGCCGGCCCCGACCCCGCGCGGAGGGAGAACCCGGACGGCGCGCGCGGCCGGGACGGCGAGCGTCGCGGTCGCGATCGCGAAACGAGCCGCAGTGAAGGCGAAGAGCGGATAGAGAGCGACCGCGTCCTTCACCTGGACGAACGTCACGCCCCAAACGGCGGTGACCGCGACGAGCGCGAGCGTCGGCACGCGCCGAGGCTAGATGTCGGACCGGAGACTCGACGCCGCTACGTGCCCGGCTCGTCGGCCGGCCGACTTCTGCGAAAGACCCCGCGTCCGAGCGCCCGCTCCGGCGCGGGAGCGCTCACGATGAGGGCGACGGCGGCGACGATCGCGGCGCCTGCGAGGAGGATCCGCGTCTCCAGGACCTCGTCGAGGAGGGCCCAGCCGAGGAGGACGGCGATCACGGGGTTCACGTAGGCATACGTCGCGACGAGCGAGATCGGCGCGACGCGAAGCAGCCAGACGTACGCCGTGAATCCGACGAGCGAGCCGACGACGACGAGGTAGGCGAAGGCGCCGACCTGCTTCGGCGCGAATGAGTCCGCGCCGATGCGGCCGGTCTCGCCGGTCAGCGCTCCGAAGGCGCCGAGGAGGACCGCGGCGGCGAGCATCTGCATCGCGGCCGCCTGCAGCGGGCTCTCGGGCAGGTCCGCGCCGCGGGCGTAGAGCGAGCCGGCGGCCCACGCTGAGGTCGTGCCGACGAGGGTCAGCGCGGCGACGACGTCGATCCCCCCGCCCGGCCGGACGAGGAGCGCGACGCCGCCGAACCCGACGACGAGGCCGACGACCGCGAGCGCCGACAGCTGACGCCCGAAGAC
>JALZGN010000211.1 GCA_030861005.1 Actinomycetota bacterium | reverse complement strand
AGGTAACCGTGAGACGTGTCGCCATGACGGTCAACGGGGTTCGCCGCGAGGCGGACGCCGAGCCTCGCCAGCTCCTCGTCTACTTCCTCCGCGAGCAGCTCGGCCTCACCGGCACGAACGTGGGCTGCGACACGACGACGTGCGGCGCGTGCACGGTGCTCCTGGACGGGAAGTCCGTGAAGTCGTGCGCGCTCCTCGCCGTCCAGGCGGACGGGCGCGAGGTGACGACGATCGAAGGGCTGACGCGAGACGGCGAGCTCCACCCGCTCCAGCGGGCCTTCCATGAGCACCACGCGCTCCAGTGCGGCTACTGCACGCCGGGGATGATCATGGCCGCGCTCGGGTTGATCCAGGAGGAGGGCGAGCTGACGGAGGAGGAGATCCGGCACGGCCTCGAGGGGAACCTCTGCCGGTGCACGGGCTACCAGAACATCGTCGAAGCGATCCGGGCGGCGGCCGCCGAGCTGGCTCCGGCGCGTGCGTAGGAGGCCGGCATGGCGTACGAGAGGCGAGATCCCGTGACACCCCGCGGATGGAGGACGAATGACGCAAGTTACTGAGGCGACCGAGCAGGCACAGCGCTACGTCGGGGGCGGCGTCCTTCGCAAGGAGGATCCCGAGCTCCTGACCGGCGAGGCGCGCTTCGTCGACGACATCTCGATCCCGGGGATGCTCTGGGTCGCGATTGCGCGGAGCCCCCTCCCGCATGCGCGGGTGAACGGGGTCGACGTCTCGCGCGCCCGCGAGATGCCGGGCGTCGTCGCCGTCTTTACGGGCGCCGATCTCGCCGACGAGTGGGAGGCGGGCCTCCCCTGCGCGTGGCCGATCGCGACTCGAAGCTGGCCGACGCCGACGGACGAGGATCCGCGCCTCCCGACGCACTGGCCGATCCCGCAAGACAAGGTGCGCTTCCTCGGCGAGCCGCTCGCGGTCGTCGTCGCCGACACGCGCGCGCACGCGAAGGACGCCCTCGAGGGCGTCGAGCCCGACCTGGAGCCGCTCGAGCCCGTGCTCGACCTCGAGGCCGCGCTTCGCGAGAACGCCCCGTCCTGCCATGACGAGCTCGGGGGCAACCGCTGCTACACGTGGACCCTCCCCGCAGGCGACGTCGACCGCGTCTTCGCAGAGGCGCCCGTGGTCGTGCGGGAGCGCTACTGGCATCCGCGCCTCATCCCGAACGCGATCGAGCCGCGCGGCGTCGTCGTCCAACCCGCTCCCGCCCAGGGGGAGTTCACGATCTGGTCGGCGACGCAGGTGCCTCACATCGCGCGGACGACGCTCGCGCTCACGACCGGGATTCCCGAGTCGAAGCTCCGCGTGATCGCGCCGGACGTCGGGGGCGGGTTCGGCTCGAAGCTGAACGTCTACGCCGAGGAGGCGATCTGCCTCGCCCTCGCCCGCCGCCTCCGGATGCCGGTCAAGTGGATCGAGGAGCGCTCCGAGAACTACCTGGCGACGATCCACGGCCGAGGCGTCCTCCAGGACGTGGAGCTCGCCGCGACCGAGGAAGGGAAATTCCTCGGCGTGCGCGCGCGGCTCCTCGTCGATTTCGGCGCCTATCTCCAGCTCGTGACGCCGGGGATTCCGCTCCTCGGGGCGTTCCTCTACATGGGCGTCTACGACGCGGAGGCGTACCTCTTCGAGTGCACGGGGGTCTTCACGAACCGAACGCCGACGGACGCCTATCGCGGTGCCGGTCGTCCGGAGGCGACGTACGCGATCGAGCGCACGATGGACGCGCTCGCACGGCGGCTCGGCAAGGATCCCGCCGAGCTTCGCCGCGCGAACTTCCTGCCTCCGTTCACGGAGCCGCGCGACGTCGTCTCGGGCCTCCAGTTCGACTCCGGCGACTACGGGGCCTCACTCGATCGCGCGCTCGAGCTCGCCGGGTACGACGACCTTCGGCGCGAGCAGGCGTCGCGGCGGGAGGGCTCGAACGGAAAGCTCCTCGGAATCGGGCTCGCCACGTACATCGAGATGTGCGGGCTCGCGCCCTCGCAGGTGCTCGCGGCGCTTCGCTACGGCGCCGGGGGCTGGGATGCCGCGACGGTCCGCTGCCACCCGACGGGAAAGGTGACCGTCGTCACGGGGACGTCCCCCCACGGCCAGGGGCACGTGACCTCCTGGGCGCAGATCGCGGCCGACGAGCTCGGGGTCCCCTTCGAGGACGTCGAGGTGCTGCACGGCGACACGGCGATCTCCCCGCTCGGCATGGACACGTACGGAAGCCGCTCGCTCGCGGTCGGCGGGATCGCGCTCTGGAACGCGGCCCAGAAGGTGAAGGAGAAGGCGAAGCGGATCGCGGCGCATGCCCTCGAGGTCGCTCCCGACGACCTCGAGTGGAGCGACGGCCGGTTCCAGGTTCGCGGTGCGCCCGAGAAGGCGAAGACGATCCCCGACGTCGCGTTCGTCGCCTGGACGGCGCACGACCTCCCCGAGGGGGAGGAGCCGGGGCTCGAGGGGACGCACGTCTACGACCCGCCCAACTTCACCTTCCCGGCCGGCGCGCACGTGTGCGCGGTCGAGGTCGACCCCGAGACGGGCGACGTCGAGATCGTGAAGTACGTCGCCGTGGACGACTGCGGCAACGTGATCAACCCGATGATCGTCGAGGGACAGGTGCACGGGGGGGTCGCGCAGGGGATCGCCGAGGCCCTCTACGAGGAGGCTCTCTACGACGAGGGCGGGAACCTCGTGACGAGCTCGATGCACAGCTACCGGATCCCCTCGGCCGCCGAGCTCCCCTCGCTCACGACCGACCGGACGGTGACTCCGTCGTCGACGAACCCGATGGGCGTCAAGGGCGTCGGCGAGGCCGGGACGATCGCCGCGCCCGCCGCCGTCATGAACGCGGTCGCGGACGCCCTCGCGCCGCTCGGCGTGCGGTCGATCGACATGCCGGCGACTCCGGAGCGCGTCTGGCGAGCGATCCGCGAGGCGAAGGGAGGTGCGGCGTGATCCCCGCCGAGTTCGAGTACGAGCGCGCGGAGTCGGCCGAGCACGCGATCGAACTCCTCGCCCGTCACGGCGAGGAGGCGAAGCTGCTTGCGGGCGGCCAGTCGCTCCTCTCTTTCATGAAGCTCCGCCTCGCCTTCCCGGCCGTCCTCGTCGACATCGGCCGGATCGCGGATCTCTCCTACGTCCGCGAGGCGAACGGCGGCGTCGCGATCGGCGCGACCACGACGCACGACGAGGTCGGCCGAAGCGAGCTCGTGCGGGAGGCGTGCCCGCTTCTCGCGAAAGCGGCGGGGGAGGTCGGCGACCCCCAGGTGCGCCACGTCGGGACGATCGGCGGCTCGCTCGCCCACGCCGACCCCGCGTCGGACGTCCCGACCGCCCTCCTTGCGCTTGACGCGCACCTCGTCGTCCGCGGGCCTCGCGGGGAGCGAGTCGTCCCGGCGAACCGCTTCTTCCGGAGCGCGTTCGAGACCGATCTGGCGCCCGACGAGCTCGTCACCGAGATCCGAGTGCCGCAGACGACGGGCTCCGGCTGGTCGTACGTGAAGTTCCACCCGCGCGCACAGGACTGGGCGATCGTCGGCGTCGCGGCGCTCGTCGAGCGTGCCGACGGTCGCGTCGCCCGGGCGGCGGTCGCGCTCACGAACATGGGTCCGACGCCGCTTCGTGCGAGCGCGTTCGAGCAGGCGCTCGCGTCCGGCTCGGACCCCGCCAGTGCGGCCGAGTCCGTGGTCGAGGGGACGAGCCCCGTCAGCGACCCGTTCGCGTCCGCCGAATATCGAACCGAGATGGCGAAGGTCGCGGCGCGAAGGGCCGTGGAGGAGGCGCTCGGCCGCTAGGCTCAGCCGCGTGGAAGCGGCGACGCGCTTCACGGGACTCGAGGCCGGTGGCGGCTGCGCGGCGAAGTACTCGGCGGCACGCCTCGAGGAGCTGCTCGCCGGGTTCCTTCCCGCCGCGCCAGAGGCTCTCCTTGTCGGACTCTCGCCCGCCGACGACGCGGCCGTCTACCGCCTCGACGACGAGCGGGCACTCGTTCTCACGGTCGACTTCTTCCCGCCCATGCTCGAGGATCCCGGGCTCTTCGGAGCGATCGCCGCGACGAACGCGCTGAACGACGTCTTCGCGATGGGTGCCCGCGCGCTCCTCGCGCTCTCGATCGCCGCCTTTCCGGAGGACCTCCCGACCGAGACCGTCCGCGCCGTCTTCGACGGCGCCGCGGCGAAGGTACGCGAGGCCGGTGCCGTCCTCGCCGGCGGGCACACGCTCCGCGACGACGAGCCGAAGTACGGGCTCGCGGCCCTCGGGACGGTTCACCCGCTCGGCGTCTGGCAGAAATCGACCGCCCGCCCCGGTGACGCCCTCTTCCTGACGAAGCCGCTCGGGACGGGTCTCGTGCTGACGGGGGTTCGAAACGGCGTTCTCGGCGACGACGAGCTCGTCGAGGCGACGCAGTCGATGACGGAACTCGGCCGCGAGGCGGCCGACGCGCTTCGCCCGTTCGAGCCGGACGCCGTCACCGACGTGACCGGGTTCGGACTCTTCGGCCACGCGCACGAGGTCGCGGAGCGAAGCGGCGTTCGCATCGTCCTCGAGAGCGACCGGATTCCGGCGCTCCCGGGGGCGCTCGCGGTCGCCGAACGGGGGCTTCGCACCGGCGGCGACCCCCGAAACCGCGACTTCACGGCCGGCTCGCTCTCGCTCGACGGGTTGCCCGATGCCCTCGCCGTCCTCGGCTTCGACCCGCAGACGGCCGGGGGCTTCCTCGTCGCCCTCCCAGCGGAGAAGCGGGCCGTCCTCGAGGCCACGTTCCGGGACCGCGGGCTCTTCCTCGCATACGTCGGCCGGGTCGAGGAAGGCGACGGCGTCGTCGTCCGGTAGCCGCCCGGCCGTCAGCGAGGCGCCCGCGACGCTTCGCGCGCGCGCACGTTGCCGCTCGCTCTCGCCCGCCGCCTTCCGCGTCCTCGCCCTCCTCGCCCTCGCCTCCCTCTTCCTGATCGTCCTCTCCGGCACCGCGGTCCGCCTGACGGGGTCCGGCCTTGGCTGTGCCACCTGGCCGCGCTGCAGCGAGGGCTCTCTCTTCCCGGAGCGTGACTTCCACGCCATCGTCGAGTTCACGAACCGGGCGGTCAGCATCCCGGTCGGGTTCCTCGCGCTCGCGACCGCCGTCGGAGCATGGTTCGTACGCGGGCTGCCACGTCGGGTCGCATGGACCGCCCTCGTTCTCCTCGCCGTCGTCCTCGCCGAGGCGTGGCTCGGCGGGGTCACGATCCGAAGCGAGCTCGACGCGCTCGTCGTCGTCACGCACTTCCTGCTCGCTCTCCTCGCCGTCGCCCTCGCCGTCGTCGTCGCCCTCTCCGCCCATTCGCTCGCCCGGCCGCGCGACGCCGATCCGTTCCCCACCTCCCTTCGGCGGCTGGCGCTCGCCCTCGTCCCCGTCGGGTTCGCGCTCGTCGTGACCGGGACGCTCGTAACGGCGGCGGGGCCGCACTCGGGGGGCGAGGCGGTCGAGCGGATCGGAAACCTCGAGGACGCGATGTACGTGCACGTCCGGACGGCGGCCGTGTTCGGCGCTGGGTACGTCCTGCTCGCCGCCGGACTCCTCCGCCGGCGGACGGCGTTTCGCTTCGAGGGCGCGCTCGCTCTCGGGGTGCTCGCGGTCCTCCTCGCCCAGATGGCGGTCGGAGAGACCCAGTGGCGGACTCAGCTCCCCTGGCCGCTCGTCCTCGTGCACGTTCTCCTCGCGACCGCCGTCTGGGCGGGCATCGTCGCGCTGGCGGTGCGCCTCCGGCAGCGAACGGGCAGGAAGGAGCGACCGCTCGTGACCCACTCGCGCGGTTTTCCCCGATACCGTGGGACGTAGGGGAGGCGGGCGGGCTCCCAGTGCTCGCGATCCCGTCGGCGCGTCGAGAGGGGAGCGCTCCTCCCGTACACTCCCGCTATCGCCCAGCACCTCCGCATCGAGCGGCGCCCGACCCTTCGCCGACCCGTGCTCGTTGCTGCGTTCCGCGGCTGGAACGACGGGGCGCAGGCCGCCTCGCTCGCGGCCGGGTTCCTCGCCCAGACGTGGGCGGCACGCCGTTTCGGGTCGATCGATCCCGAGGAGTTCTACGACTTCCAGGCGACCAGGCCGCACGTCGCGCTCGTCGACGGGTTGACGCGCCGGATCGACTGGCCGGAGAACGCGTTCTTCCACGCGGAGCTTCCCGACGCCGACCGCGAGGGCGTCCTCCTTCTCGGCGTCGAGCCGAACCTCCGCTGGCGGACGTTCACCGGCGAGATCGTCGAGCTCGCTCGCGACCTCGGCGTCGAGCTCGTCGTCACGCTCGGTGCCCTCCTCGCCGACGTGCCGCACACCCGTCCTGCGCCGGTGACGGGGTCGGCGAGCGACCCGGAGCTCGTCCGCGAGCTCGGTCTCGCGGCCTCCCGCTACGAAGGTCCGACCGGCATCGTCGGCGTCCTTCACGACGCGTGTCGCGAGGCGGGACTCGCGTCGGCGAGCCTGTGGGCGGCCGTTCCACATTACGCCTCGCTCGCCGCAAGCCCGAAGGCGGCGCTCGCGCTCTGCCGGCGTCTCACCGGCCTCCTCGCGACGTGGGCTGACCTCTCGGAGCTCGAGCGCGCCTCGGACGCCTACGAGCGCCAGGTGAGCGAGGCGGTCTCGCAGGACGAGGAGACGGAGGCGTACGTGCAGGAGCTCGAACGCCGGCGGGACGCGCTCGGCGAGGAGCTCGACGTCCCGTCCGGCGAGACGCTCGCGGCCGAGCTCACGCGTTTCCTCCGCGAGCACGAGGCACGCCGCGAGGAGCAGGCGGACGACTCGTAGCGGACGCGGCTAGGCCGGGTCGACGGCCGGCGCGCCGGCCGAGCCGCCGTTCTTCGAGCCCGCGCTCGCCACGTCCGGTGGCGGCGGAATCTCCGTCCCGGCGGGCTGTGCCGCCCTTGCCTCGGCCGCCCGCTGCTTCTTCCGGCGGCGCCGTCGACGCGACTTTCCGCTCGGCTGCTTGAGAGCGGGAAGGTTCTCCGCGAGCGCGTTCGCGATCTCCTCCGGCGTGCCGAGCCGCTCGCGCGCTCCCTCGATGAGTCGGGACGCGGTCGGCGTGTAGGCCTCGGCCGAGGCGAGGAGTGCGACGGCGACGTGAATCGGCTGCTCGAGAGCAACGTTGACGAGCCGAGCGGCGTTCTCCTCGTGGCGATGGCCGCGCGAGTTGGTGAGAGCGCCGAGCAAACGCTTCGCCTCCGGCAGCTCGGCGCTCGCGCGGCGGTCCTGCAGCTTGCGCGTCGCCCGCGCGAGCCGCCACGTCCAGCGCGCGACGATGTCGGGCGGGGCTTCGACCTTCCCCTCGCCGACGGCGCGCAGGAGGATCCGGACGCCGTGCATGCGGTCCTTCTCCCAGGTCGGCGCCGATGTCACCATCGACACCAGGTCGTCGAAGCTCGCACGGTCGACCGACACCGCGGCGCGGTCCCCGAGCGCCGACAGGCGAAGGCGGCGGTTCGGGTTCTCCGCCGCACAGCTCATGAGAAAGGCGTCGCGGCACTCACGGCTTGCCTTCACGAGCTTCTCGGCGAACTGCTGCCGCTCGTCGAAGCGAACCTGACGCCCGGCGAGCCGGGCCCAGAGGAGCTGCTCGTCGTCGGCGAGGCGGCCGGGGTCGACCCGCTCCCACTCGCGCTGGATGACGAGGAGGCGACGGCGGGGATCCGGGGTGACCGGCACGAGCCAGGACGCGGGCGAGAGCTTCCGCCGGGCGCGGCGCTGCACGCGCCGTCGGGGGGCGGGCGTGACCCGCGCCCCCGGCCGATAGAAGTCGGCGTCGAGGAGCGAGTGGAGCGTGACCGTTCGCTCCGTGTGCGTCGCCGCTGCGTCGACGAAGTCGACGACGACGCCCGCCTCCTTGCGAGGATGGATTCGCATGATCCGTCCCACCCGCTGCTGGTAGACGCGTCGGCTCGCGGTCGGCGCGAGGTGCATGCAGACCGCGGCGCGAGGCGAGTTCCACCCCTCGGCGAGGAGCTGGGCGTTGATGAGGACGTTGATCTCGCCCCGCTCGTACGCGGCGAGCGTCTCGGCCAGGCGAAGCGGCGGCGTTCGCCCGCTCACCGCCTCGGTCAAGAGCCCGGCGGCGCGGAACTCACGCGCCAGGTTGTATGCGTGCTCGACGCCCGCCGCGTAGACGATCCCGGGAGTCTGGTCGAAGCGGTCGCGGTAGAGGCTGGCCGCCGCCTGGTTGATGAGAACATGGTCGAGGACCTTGGCGAGGGCGTCCTGGTCGTAGTCGCCGCCGACGATCGGGACGGCGGAGATCGCGGCCGCGGGCGGGACGCGCAAGCAGCGAAGCGGGGCGATCAGCCCTCGACGGGCGGCGTCGCCCAGCGGCAGGTCGTCGACCGAGGCGGGAAAGACATCGGACACCTGCTTGGCGATGAGCTGCTCCGTCGCCGTCATCCCGATGTAGATGGGCTCCGTCAGGCGCCGGATCGCGGTGCTCGTCTTCTCGCCGAGCGCCGTGTGCGCCTCGTCACAGATGACGAGCTGGTAGGCCGTCTCGCTCAACGAGCCGACGTGGCGCGCGAACCAGGCGTACGTCTGAATCGTGATCGGGTTCTCGAGCAACGGTTCGTGTCCCGCCTCGATCGCCGGCCGAAGGCGCTCCCCGTAGCCCTCCGTCCTCAGGTCTCGCTCGAACTGCTTCACGAGCAGGCGCCGGTGCGTCAGGATGAGGACGCCCATCGTCCGCGCCGCCTCGACGAATCCCGCCGCGGCGATCGTCTTGCCCGAGGCCGTCGGGTGACGGAAGCGGAAGCGCCGAACCGCGCCGGGGTCGAAGCGCGGTCGCGTCTCGGCGCCCTCCTCGTCCTCGTCGCCGAGCTCGTCCTCCTCTTCTAGCGCGGCCGGCTCTTCGGCGAGCTGGGCGCCCTCTCCGTTCCCGTTCTCCTCGGTGCGCTCGTGCTTTGCGATCAATTCGGCCAGCATCCCGGCGAGGGCGTCGATCTGGTGGCGGCGAAGCTCGGTCCCGGAGCGAAGACGTGGGGGGCGATCGGTGACGACGCGCTCGAGTCCGAGCATGAGCGCGTACTCGACGCGCCAGCCCGCCGACGGCGAGCGGGCGCCCCCGCGGATCTCGGCGAGCGCGTCGTCGAGCGCTTTTCGGCGTGCGCGCCCCTCGGCGAGGACGTCGGCTGGGTCCTCGCCTGGCCGGAGGAACGGCTCGCCGGCCCACGCTTCCGCTCGGAGCGCGTCGGCGAGGAGGCCGTCCGGTACGTCGGACGGTTCAGTCGGATACGGAATCGCTTCTTGCATCGAGGCAGCGCATGCTTCGGCGCTGCGTGTTCCAGTAAGGACGCCGGCGCTACTCGCGCGCGGCTGCTCGAACTATAACGCGCCGAGCGCGACGGCGGCGTCTTCGAGAGCGCGTGAGTACGCTTTTAGCCCTGTGTCGAGCCAGTATCCGACCGTCCTCGACCTCGTCGGCGGGACGCCGCTCGTCAGGCTCCAGCGCATCTCGCGCGGCCTCCGGCCGCTTCTCCTCGCGAAGCTCGACTACCTGAACCCCGGGGGGAGCGTCAAGGATCGCATCGCGCTCAAGATGGTCGAGGCGGCCGAGCGGGACGGGAGGCTTCGCGCGGGGGGCACGATCGTGGAGCCGACGAGCGGAAACACGGGCGTCGGGCTCGCGACCGTCGCGGCGCTCAAGGGATACCGCTGCATCTTCGTCATGCCGGACAAGGTCAGCCAAGAGAAGATCTCGCTTCTTCGGGCGTACGGGGCCGAGGTCGTCATCTGCCCGACCGCGGTCGCACCCGACTCGCCGGAGAGCTACTACTCGGTCTCGGATCGCCTCGCGGAGGAGGTTCCGGGTGCGTTCAAGCCCGACCAGTACTCGAACCCCGCGAACCCGGAGGCGCACTATGAGACGACCGGCCCGGAACTCTGGGAACAGACGCGAGGCGAGCTCGACGTGCTCGTGCTCTCAGTCGGGACGGGAGGGACGATCTCGGGCGCCGCGCGCTACGTGAAGGAGCGAAACGCCGAGGTGCTCGTCGTCGGCGCCGACCCGGAGGGCTCGATCTACTCCTCGCCGAAGGTTCACCCGTACCTCGTCGAGGGGATCGGCGAGGACTTCTGGCCGCGGACCTTCGACCCCTCGCTCGTCGACGAGTACGTCACGGTCTCCGACCGCGACTCGTTCCTCACCGCCCGCCGGCTCGCGCGGGAGGAGGGCCTCCTCGTCGGGGGGTCGGGCGGAACCGCCGTGTGGGCGATGCTGGAGGTCGCGCGCCGCTTCGACGAGCGGACCACGATCGCGACGCTCGTCCCGGACGGAGGCCGCGGCTACCTGTCGAAGTTCTACGACGACAACTGGCTCGCCGAGTACGGGATCCTCGAGCGCCGAGCGCCCGCGCCGACGATCGAGGAAGTACTCGCGTTCAAGCGGCTCGAGGAACCGACCGTGCCAGAGCTCGTCTTCATCGCGACGAGTCAGAAGGTCGGGGCCGCGATCGAGCTCATGCATCGATACGGGATCTCGCAGATTCCGGTCATTCGGCACGAGTCCGCCGAGTCGCTCGCCGACATCGTCGGCTCCGTGAACGAGCGCGGTCTCTTCGAGCGCGTCTTCCGCGACCAGGACGCGCTCCACGAGGACGTGGCAGCGGCGATGGCGCCGCCCCTTCGCGCGGTCGAGCTCCACGAATCCGTCGAAACCGTCTTCGCGGAGTTCTCCGAGGGAGGCCCGGCCGTCATCGTCGCGGAGGACGGACGTCCGGCCGGCGTCCTGACCCGCGCCGACCTCCTCGAGTACCTCGCGCACGATCGAACCCGGGACGGGGCGGCGTAGGCGGAGGAGCTTCGGCCCGTAGAATCGGACGGATGGAGTTCGAGACGCGCGCGATCCACGAGGGCCAGGACCCCGATCCGGCGACGGGCTCCGTGATCGTCCCGATCTACCAGACGTCCACCTACATCCAGGAGGAGGTCGGGCGGCACAAGGGCTACGTCTACTCGCGAACCGGGAACCCGACCCGGGCGGCGCTCGAGGCGTGCCTCGCGTCGCTCGAGGGCGCCCGCCACGGCTTCGCCTTCGCCTCGGGGATGGCGGCGACGACCACCGTCCTCCAGCTCGTCTCGCCGGGGGATCGAGTCGTTTGCGTGAACGACGTCTACGGCGGAACCTACCGACTCTTCTCGAAGGTGCTCGGGCCGAAGGGCTACGTGTTCGAGTTCCTCCCCGCCGAGCAGGTCAGCCGCGAGCTCGCGGCGACGCTCGACGAGCGGACGCGCCTCGTCTGGATCGAGACGCCGACGAACCCGCTCCTGAACGTGGTCGACATTCGCGCGGCCGCGCAGGCGGCGAAGGAGGTTGGCGCGCTCTGCGTCGTCGACAACACGTTCGCCACGCCCTACCTCCAGCGGCCGCTCGGGCTCGGCGCCGACATCGTCGTCCACTCGACGACGAAGTACCTGGGGGGCCACTCGGACGTCGTCGGCGGCTTCGGCGCCACGGCTGACCCGTCCATCGCGGAGCGGCTGGGCTTCCTCCAGAACTCGCTCGGGACGGTGCCGGGGCCGTTCGACGCGTGGCTCGTCCTCCGCGGCGTCAGGACGCTCGCGGTCCGGATGCGACAGCACTGCGAGAACGCGCGCCGGATCGCCGAGTTCCTCGAGAGTCACCCGGCCGTGGAGCGCGTTCGCTACCCGGGGCTCCCGTCCCACCCGGACCACGAGATCGCCCGCGGCCAGATGGACGACTTCAGCGGGATGATCTCGTTCGAGCTCGCAGGGTCGAAGGAGGACGCGCTCGTCGTCCTGCGCTCGACGTCGGTCTGGCAGCTCGGCGAGAGCCTGGGTGGCGTCGAGAGCCTGATCGAGCACCCGGGGCTCATGACGCACGCGTCGACGGTGGACTCGCCCTTCCCGGTGCCGGACAACCTGATCCGCCTCTCGGTCGGAATCGAGTCGGCCGACGACCTCATCGGCGACCTCGAGCGCGCACTCGCCGCCGTCGGCGCCGCCGCCGGTCGCCGGTAGAGCGCCGAAGACCCTCTACTCGGCCGCCGGGCTCGCGGCGGTGACCGTTCGCCTCGATCCCGAGCCGCGCTCTCTTCGTCCGGCGATCCGCTCGAAGACCGCCTCGTAGTCGGCCACCATGCGGGCGGGCGAGAAGTGCTCCTCGACGTAGCGGCGGCACTCCGCCGGCTCGAGGCGATCGGCCTTCGCGATCGCGTCGGCCATCTCGTGGTAGTCGTCGACGATGATCCCGCTTCGGCCGTCCTCGACGACCTCGGGGACGGCGCCCCGGCGGGTCGCGATCACGGGCGTCCCGCACGCCATCGACTCGATCATGACGAGCCCGAACGGCTCCTCCCATTCGATCGGAAACAGGGTGGCGCGTGCCTTTTGCAGGAGAGCGACCTTCGTCACCTGGCTCGTCTCGCCCAGGTACTCGGCGTCCTCGCCGAGCAGCGGGCGGACGCATTCCTCGAAGTACTCCTGCTCGGCGCGCTCGCGCTTCTTCCCCGCGAGCTTGATCGGGAGGCCGGCGCGGCGCGCCACCTCGATCGCGCGATGGGCGCCCTTGTCGGGGCTGAGCCGACCGAGATAGAGAAGGTACTCGCCGCGCCCCGAGTGGTAGGGGTACGCGTCCAGGTCGAGCGCGTTCGTGCACATCCCCACCCAGGGGAGGTCGGGCGCCGGCTCGCGCTGGTTCAGCGAGACCGAGACGAGCCCGACGTTCGGCGCGAGGGCGGCGATACCGCGGTAGCTCGCCTGCGCGAGGGGGCCGAGCGGCCCGTGCACCGTGTGCACGACCGGTGTCGCGACGAGGCCGCCGAGGGCGGCCGCGTTCGGCCCGGAATGGTCGTTCACGACGTCGAACTCGTCCGCGCGGAGGTAGCAGGAGAGCGCGTGGCAAAGGTCGATCCAGCTGAACCCGATCTGGTGCGAAGGCGCCTCGGGGAAGACGGCCGCGAGCTTCGCCTTCGTGCGCGAGTCGCCGGACGCGAAGAGGGTGACGTCGTGCCCCGCGTCGACGAGGCCGTCCGCGAGGAGGGAGACGACCCATTCGATCCCGCCGTATGCCGTCGGCGGAACCGGAAACCACACCGGGCTCAGGACGGCGATCTTCAGCGGCGTCCCCCGCCCTAGCTCGCCCTCACGGTCCCAGCTGCGGGGAGACGGCTTCCTCGACGCGGACGCGGCCGTTCTCGAGGACAACGTTCCAGGGACGGTCGAAGGCTCGCACTCCGAGGAGTCTGAGCGCCCCGGCCCAGGATGGCAACTCGGGCGGTGCGACCGAGACGAGGGTCTGCCGGCGCTGATCCGGCTCGAGTCCGAGGAGGACCTGCAGGAGGAGGATCGGCGTCGCGGCCGCCCACGCCTGTGGACGCGCGGCGGTCGGATACGCGATCGGGAAGGGCGTCTCCGAGCGCGCGAAGCCGGCGAAGACCTCGGGGAGCTGGTGGTCGAAGTAGGTCGAGGCCTCGAGGATGCGACGGACGATCCGCTGAGCCTCGGGCCAGCGGCCGCAGCGCGCGAGCCCGCGCGCGATGATCGAATTTTCGTGGGGCCAAACGGTCCCGTTGTGGTACGCGAGCGGTGAGTAGCCGGCGTCGGCCGCGGCCATCGTCCGGACTCCCCAGCCCGACCAGAGCTCCTCCCCCATGAGGCGGTCGACGACCGCGTCCAAGCGGCGCGGCGGGACGATCCCGCTCCACAGCAGGTGGCCGATGTTCGAGGTGAGCGAGTCGACGGGCCGCTTCTCGCCGTCGAGCGCGAGTGCGTAGAAGCCGCCGCGCTCCTCGCACCAGAAGGCATCGTCGAAGCGCTCGCGAAGCGCGTCCGCGTCCGCGTCTAGCCGCTCCGCGAGCGGGCGATCCCGCCATACCTCGCGGGCGAGCTCGGCTGCTCGGCGCTTCGCGTCGTAGACGTAGCCCTGCACCTCGCAGGGGGCGATCGGACCGCGCGCCTGCGTTCCGTCGTGGAAGAGCTGCGAGGTTTCCGAGTCCTTCCACGACTGGTTCTCGAGCCCGTGCGACGAGCGTCGGCGGTACTCGACGAACCCGTCGCCGTCCATGTCGCCCCACTCGTCGATCCACGTGAGGGCGCGGCGAGCCGGCTCGCGGAGCGTGCGAACGAGCGCGGCGTCGTCCGTCCAGCGCCAGACCTCCGAGAGGAGGATCAGGAAGAGCGGTGTCGCGTCGACCGTCCCGTAGTAGCGCGGAAACCAGGTCCGCGCTGCCTTGCCCGTCCTCACTTCGTGGACGATCTTGCCCGGCTCCGCGTCCACCTCGGGATCGTCGTCGGTCGCCTGGAGGGCGGCGAGCGCGGTAAGCGCGTTCCGGGCGAGCTCGGGGCCGAAGAGAAGGGTCTGGAGGCACGTGATCAACGTGTCCCGTCCGAAGACGGCCATGAACCACGGCATGCCGGCCGCGAAGAGCTGGCCCTCGGGCCTTCCGTCTCGCATCCGAAGCGACGCGAGATCGGCGACGGAGCGCTCGAACGCGGCGGCGAGCGGCTCCCACGTCGCGCGAAGCTGGGGCACGCGCATCCGCCAGGCGGTGAGCGAGGCGCGGACGCGGTCGAGCTCCTCGCCGAACTCCTGCTCGGCTCGCTGCGGCACGGTTGGGGACCCGTCCGTGGACGCGGTCACGTCGACGCGAAGCTGCCACTCGCATCCGGGGGCGAGCGCCACCGGAAACCGGATGCTCGACCCGTCCACCTCCCCCCGCTGCGAGAAGAAGATCTGCGTGAGCCCAGGAAACGCATCGACGTCCGCGAGGACGAGCTCGTTGTCGTGGTCGCCGTAGCGGACGGGGACCGGCCCGGGAAGCGGCGCCGCGTGCGCCGGGTCGCCGAGGGTGAAGTCGTAGTTCTTGACGGCGAAGATGTCGGCGAAGTCGCTCGCGACCGCCAGCGCGAGCTCGAACTCGAGGACGCGACGCGAGTGGTTTCGAACGACGAGGTGATCCTGCATCCCGTCGCCGACGAAGCGCTCGCGCGCGATCGAGATCTCGTCGGCACGGAGGCCGCGCGCGACCGGGTTGCGGAGGTAGAAGGCGGCCGAGAAGTAGTCGACCTTGTTCGAGGACAGGAGGAGCGGGCGGGCTCCGTTGATCGTGAGTACGAGGCGCGACAGGAAGCGCGTGTCCGAGGCGAAGAAGCCCGTCGTCGGAGTCTCGATGTCGCCGCGCTCGTCGCAGACGCAGAAGGTCGATCCCTCGAGAATCGTGAGCGCCATCGTCCTCGGCGCGACTAGGGAGGTGAAGGCGGCGGCGAGTCCGCTTTGTGACGGACGATCTCGTCCTGGCTCGCCTGCTGGAGCGGCTTGACGATGATCTCGTCGACGTTCATGTAGGCGGGCCGCGTCACCGCCCACAGGATGCAGTCGGCGACGTCGGTGGGAGTCAGGTAGCGCACCCCCTCGTAGACGGCGCGCTTCCGGTCGAGGTCGCCCGGGAAGCGGACGTCCGAGAACTCGGTGTCACCGACCATGCCCGGATCGACGGTCGTGACGCGGATGCGGCCGACGAGCTCCTTCCGGAGCACGTAGGTGAGCGCCCGGACGGCGAACTTCGAGCCGACGTACATCCCGCCGTAGGTGTACGCCTCGCGACCAGCCCAGGAGCCGAGGTTGACCACGTGGCCGCGCCAGTCCTCCATGTGTGGAAGGACGAGGCGCGTCATCCGGACGAGTCCTCGGACGTTCGTCTCCCACATGACGGCGTCGTCCTCGTCCGTCCCGTCGGCGATCGCCGTTCGGCCGATCGCGAGGCCCGCGTTGTTCACGAGGACGTCCACGCGCCCGTAGGCGCGAACGACGGCCTCGACGAAGGCGCGGGAGCTGGCGGCCTGGGTCACGTCGAGGGCGAGCGCGAGGTGGCCCTCGCCGGGGAGCTCGCGGGCGAGCGCCTCGACTCGTTCCACCCGCCGCGCGCCGACAGCGACGCGGGCTCCCGCACCCGCGAGCGCGAGCGCGGTCGCTCGCCCGATCCCGCTCGATGCGCCGGTCACGACCGCGCTGCGTCCGTCGAGGTCCGGCACGGCGGCGAGCTTACCCGCGCCGGGGGAACGCCACGTCGTCTCCCAGAGCTCGCGAGCGGCGCGCTTCTCGAGACGAGGGCGGGCGTCAGGAGGGAGCGTGGCTTGCCGGCGCCGCGAGCGCGGCGATGGTGGTCTCGGCGGCCGCCCGGCCTCAGACGCGCTTGCCGACGACGGCGTCGACGAGGTCGTCGAGGGCGCCGCCGTGGCGGCCGCGCGCGAGGCCGACGAGGTAGCAGACGAGCGGCGCGTTCGTCCGCTCGCCGCTTTCGTGCGCCGCGACCCGCGCAAGCTCGAGGAGGGCGTCGATCTCGTCGCGGCCGAGCTCGTAGTCGGCCCGCTCGCCGCCGCCCTCGCTCGCGAGACGATCCCTCGCTCCCTGCAGCCATTCGTGCACCCCCGGGACCGTAGCGCGCACGAGCGCTTCCGGGTCGCCTCGGGGTTGCGCGCCGCCGCGTGACCCTAGACTTCGAGGTGATGCGGATCGGCGTGCCGACCGAGACTGCGGCCGGCGAGCGGCGCGTCGCCCTCGTTCCCGACGGCGTCCGGCGCCTCACCGAGCAGGGGATCGACGTGCTCGTCGAGATGCGGGCTGGCGAGCGCGCCGCGTTTCCCGACCAGGCGTATTCGGAGGCGGGTGCCCGTCTCGTCGCGCGGGCCGACGTCTTCGCCGAGGCCGATCTCGTGGCGAAGGTGCGAAAGCCGTCGGCGGAGGAGGTGGAGCTCCTCCGCGAGGGTCAGCTGCTCGTCGCCTTCCTGCAGCCGCTCGTCGAGAGCGAGCTCGCCCGCGCGCTCGCGGAGCGAGGCGTTACGAGCTTCTCGATGGACGCCATACCCCGGATCACGCGCGCGCAGCCGATGGACGCGCTCTCCTCGCAGGCGACCGTGTCGGGATACAAGGCCGTTCTGCTCGCGGCCGCGTCGCTCGGCAAGTTCTTCCCGATGCTGACGACGGCGGCGGGAACGATTCCCCCGGCCCGGGTCCTCGTGCTCGGCGCGGGAGTCGCCGGGCTGCAGGCGATCGCGACCGCACGCCGGCTCGGCGCCGTTGTCGCCGCCTACGACGTCCGCCCGGTCGTGAAGGAGCAGGTCGAGAGCCTGGGCGCCGCCTTCCTCGAGCTCGACGTCGAGGGCGTCGAGGGGATGGGCGGCTACGCCCTCGCGCTCGAGGAGGACGAGACGCGGCGCGAACAGGAGCTCCTCGCCCTCCACGTCGCCGAGTCGGACGCGGTCGTGACGACGGCGCTCGTCCCCGGCCGGCCCGCGCCCCTGCTCGTGACCGCCTCCGCCGTCGAGCGGATGCGTCCCGGGTCGGTCGTCGTCGATCTCGCCGCGGAAGCGGGCGGGAACTGCGAGCTCACCGAGCCAGGCGAGACCGTTTCCCGCCACGGCGTCACGATCGTCGGCGAGCTCGAGTTGCCGCGGACGATGCCGTTGCACGCAAGCCAGATGTACTCGCGAAACGTCGTCAGCTTCCTCGGGCTCCTCGTCCGCGACGGCGAGCTCGTCGTCGACCTCGAAGACGAGATCGTCCGGGAGACGTGCGTGACCCACGAGGGGCGCGTCCGGAAGGAGCCGGTCGCCGCGTGACCGCCGAGCTCATCGCGAGCTTGACGATCTTCGCGCTCGCCGTCTTCCTCGGCTTCGAGCTCATCGCTCGCGTCCCCACCCTCCTCCACACCCCGCTCATGTCGGGCACCAACGCGATCCACGGCATCGTCCTCGTCGGCGCGATGCTCGTGGCAGGCTCCGCCGACTCGGCGCTCGAGCAGGCGCTCGCCTTCGTGGCGATCGTGTTCGGGACGATCAACGTGGTCGGCGGCTTCCTCGTCACGGATCGGATGCTCGACATGTTCCGGCGCCGACCCGGGCGCCGCGACGGCGCGGAAGCGGAATGACGCTTCCGCTCGCGCTCTCGCAGAACGCCGTCAACGCAGCGTACGCGATCGCAGCGATCCTGCTGATTCTCGGGATCAAGCGGCTGAGCTCGCCCGCGACCGCGCGGTCCGGGAACTCGGTCGCCGCCGTCGGGATGACGATCGCCGTCGTCGTCACGCTCTTCTCGCCCGGTATCGACTCCTACTGGTTGATCGCGGCGGGGATCGCCATCGGAGGCGTGATCGGCGTCGCGTCCGCGCGGCTCGTCCGGATGACGGCGATGCCTCAGATGGTCGCGCTCTTCAACGGCGTCGGCGGCGGAGCGGCCGCGCTCATCGCGGCGGCGGAGTTTCACCGTCTCGCGCCGGACCCCGGAAGCGTCGCGGGCGACATCCTCGCGGGGGCGATGTTCTCCGCGTTGATCGGCTCCGTCAGCTTCTCGGGGAGCCTCGTCGCCTTTGCGAAGCTGCAGGAGCTTCTCCCCGGGCGGCCGCTCGCGTTCCCGGGCCAGCAGGCCGCGAACGCGCTCCTCTTCGCCCTGACCCTCGCCGCCGCTGTCGTCGCCGCAGTGAGCGAGCGCCAGCTCCCGCTCGTCCTCCTGCTCGCGGGCGCGCTCGTCTTCGGGATCGCGCTCGTCTTGCCGATCGGCGGCGCCGACATGCCGGTCGTCATCTCGTTTCTGAACGCGTTCACCGGGCTCGCCGCCGCCTCGGCCGGATTCGTTCTCGAGAACACCGCGCTCATCATCGGCGGCACGCTCGTGGGAGCCTCCGGAACGCTCCTCACGGTCCTGATGGGCCGAGCGATGAACCGATCGCTCGCCAACGTCCTCTTCAGCGCGTTCGGCGCGCCTTCGCCGGCAGGCGCGGCGCCACTCGCGACCGCCGGGTCGGATGGGCGGATGGTGCGCGAGATCGCGCCCGAGGACGCCGCCGTCATGCTCGCGTACGCGAACCAGGTCGTCGTCGTCCCCGGCTACGGCCTCGCCGTCGCCCAGGCCCAGCACGCGACGCGCGAGCTCGCCGACCTCCTCGAGTCGCGGGGCGTCCAGGTCAAGTACGCGATCCATCCCGTGGCCGGACGAATGCCCGGCCACATGAACGTCCTGCTCGCCGAGGCGAACGTCCCCTATCCGCAGCTCTTCGACATGGAGGATGCGAATCCCGAGTTCCCGCGGACGGACGTCGCGCTCGTCATCGGTGCCAACGACGTCACGAATCCCGCCGCGCGCACGAACCCCGAGAGCCCGCTCTACGGCATGCCGATCCTGGACGTCGACCAGGCACAGAACGTGATCGTTCTCAAGCGGAGCATGAGCCCCGGGTTTGCCGGGATCGACAACGAGCTCTACTACAACGCGAAGACGGCGATGCTCTTCGGGGATGCCAAGACGTCGGTCGAGCGGCTCGTCGCCGGGGTGAAAACCGTGTAGCGGGG
>JALZGN010000201.1 GCA_030861005.1 Actinomycetota bacterium | reverse complement strand
CGGTCTGGCAGCGCCTCGAGCCGCGGCTCTTCGCCCGCGGCGCGCCGTCCGACGTCGTCTCGCGTGCGCGAGAGCTCGCCCTCGAGCAGGGCGCGGCGAGGCTCGCGGCCGCAACGGCGGCGATCCGCGACCGCGAGGACTCGACGCCGCTTCTTCGAGAGATCGACGTGCCCGTGCTCGTCGTCGTCGGCGAGGAGGACCAGATCGTGTCCGCGGGGGATGTCGAGACGATGGCCGACGCGCTTCGAGACGCGCGCCTCGTCCGGATCGCGGGAGCGGGCCACCTGCCGCCGCTCGAGCGTCCTGCGGAGTTGAACGCCGCTCTTCTCGACTTCCTCGACCAGCTCGAGTGACGGGCGACGATCTTGCCCGGCAGCTGGACGAAGGTCGCGTGACCCTGCTCGACGTCCGCGCGCCGGCCGAGTACACCGGCGAGGCCGGCTACCCGTGCGATCCCCGGCAGGGCCACATTCCGGGCGCCGTGAACGTCGAGTGGTCCGAGCTCTACGCCGAGGAGGGCCGGCCGCACGCGGCCGAGGCGATCCGGCGCCTGCTCGCCGAGCGAGGGGCCGATCCCGATCGGCCGATCGTCGCCTACTGCCACTCGGGTCAGCGCTCGGCGTTCGCGGTCGCTGCGCTCCGAGCCGCCGGTCTCGATGCCGAGAACTACGAGGGCTCGTGGCACGAGTGGTCGCGGCGACCCGCCTGACTAGGGAAGGACGACCACGTGGACCTCGCCGGGGCCGTGCACGCCGACCGTCAGGCGCTGCTCGATGTCGGCGCTTCGGCTCGGCCCGCTCACGATCGCGAGCGCGCTTGGCAGCTCGCCCTCGAGTGCCGCGAAGAGCTCTTCGAGCCCGGGCACGATCGAGTCCTCGCGGACGAGCGTTACATGGACGTCCGGGAGGAGCGAGCGTGCGCGCGGCTCCGTGGGGGAGGCGGCGAGGACGACGCTGCCCGTGTCGGCGAGGGCGTAGATCGCCTGAGAGGTCTCCGCTCCCGGAAGCGTCGGCGGCTCGCCGTGATGCACGTGGAAGCCCGCGGTCTCGGCGTTTCGGACGAACGCCTCGACGAGCGCTCGCTCGCTCACTCGTCGCGGTAGCGCCGGCGTGCGAGCGGCGGGAGGCTTCGCCCGCTCGTCCAGGCACGACCGGGGCCGATCCGCGCCGCGAGGGGCCGCGCGAAGCGGGCCGCAAGCGTCGAGAGCCGGTAGCCGAGCAGGCGCGACCAGGCGAGCGACCAGAGGGTGAAGGCCAGGCGATCGCGACGCGATGCGACTCGGGTTCCGATGCGATCGCGCCGCAGCTCGAGGAGGAGCTCGTGCAAGGGAATCTTCACGGGGCACGCGGCCGTGCAGGCGCCGCAGAGCGACGACGCGTGGGGATGGTCGGGCGCGTGCTCGAGACCGGCGAGGAGCGGCGCGAGAACGGCTCCCATCGGTCCCGAGTAGACGGGTCCGTACGCGGCGCCGCCCGCCTTCCGGTAGACCGGGCAGACGTTGATGCAGGCGCCGCAGCGGATGCAGTTCAGCATCTCCCGGTAGCGGCCGCGGAGGAGGTCCGTCCGCCCGTTGTCTATAATGACAACGTGCATCTCTTCCGGACCGTCCTTCTCTTCGTTGCGGCGCGGGCCGGTGAGCAGGGTCGTGTAGCTCGTGAGCTTCTGACCCGTCGCGCTCCGCGCGAGGAGCTTGAGGAGCACGACGAGCTCGGCGAGCGTTGGCACGACCCGCTCCATCCCCATGACGGCGACGTGGATTCGCGGGAGCGCGGTGACAAGGCGGCCGTTCCCTTCGTTCGTCGCGAGGCAGACCGAGCCCGTCTCGGCGACGCCGAAGTTCGCGCCGGTGATCCCGACGTCCGCGGCGAGGAAGGCCTCGCGGAGGCGCCGGCGCGCGGTCCGCGTCAGCTCGCCGAGCTCCGTGGAGACCGGGGCACCTTCGAGCGTCGAGAAGAGTTCCGCTACCTGCTCGGCCGTCTTCTCGATTGCCGGCGCGACGATGTGCACCGGCCGCTCTCCGGCGAGCTGGAGGATGTACTCGCCGAGGTCGGTCTCGACGACGGAGATGCCGGTCGCCTCCAGCGCCTCGTTGAGCCCGATCTCCTCCGTCGCCATCGACTTCGCCTTCGCAGCCCCCCGCGCACCGGCGCGCCGACAGATCTCGACGATCGTCGCACAGGCGTCCTCGGCCGTCGCGCAACGGTGGACGACGGTGCCGCGCGCCTCGGCCGCGCGTCGGAAGTCCTCCAGGTGCCGTTCGAGGTCCTCCATCGTCCGCGTCCGGATCTCGCGTGCGCGCTCCCGGAGGGCGGCGACGTCATCGAGGTCTTCCCACGCCTTCAGCCGAAGGTGGTACAGACGCGCCGTCGCCTCGTCGAGCATGCCCTGCGCGTGCCGGTCGGCAAGCTTCGCGACCGCCTCGGCGCGGAAGCGCCCGGGCGGCTGCGCGAGCCGCGACGTCACGCGGCGGCGTGCTGCGCGCCCGCGCCCGTGCGTTCCGCGGCGACGCCCAGGAACCCGCGAATCAGCGCTCGCCCGAGCACGTTCCACGTGTCGATCTCGCGCTCGAGCCGGGCGAGCTCGCGGGTTGGGTCGAAGCCGAGAGCGACGGCGTCGGGGTCGGTCCGGTAGTGCGAGATCCAGATGGCGCAGATCTTGCGCGTGACCTCGGCGTGGAACTGGATCCCCCAGGCGGCGTCGTCGAGCCGGTAGGCCTGGAGACAGACGGGCGAGGTGGCAAGCGGCGTCGCGCCCGGCGGGAGCGAGAACTGGTAGCTGTGCCACTGGAACGCGAGGAAGCGGTCGGGAAAGTCGGCGAGGAGCGGGTCGTCGCGCCCCTCGAGCGTCCTCTCGACCTCGTACCAGCCGATCTCAGGGCGCGGCGCCCGCGTGACTTCCGCACCCGCGGTGGAGGCGACGAGCTGGCTGCCGAGGCAGACGCCGAGGAGCGGGACGCCGTGCTCGAGGATCCGCTCGAGGGCACGCTGCTCCTCCCGGATCCACGGGTGGCCGTCCACCTCGTGGACGTTCATGGAGCCGCCGAACACCATCGCCGCGTCGTAGCGCGCCACCGGTTCGAGAGGCGGGCGCGCGAGCGCGAAGCTTCGCTCGTCCAGCTCGTGACCCGCCCCGCGAATCGCCTCGCCGAAGACGCCGGCGGTCGCGTCGCGGCCGTGGACCAAGGAGAGGACGCGCACGGCGCTCAGCTTAGTCCGCCGCGGCGCGAGCGCGGAGCGCCGCCTGGAGCTCGCGCGCCGCCGGCCCCGGGACGCCCGCGCCGATCGGAGCTCCGTTCAGCTCGACGACGGGCATCACCTCGCGAACCGAGGACGAGGTGAACGCCTCCTCCGACTCGGCGAGGTGCGCGAGCGGGAACGAGCCCTCGCGCACCTCGTAGCCGAGCTCGCCGGCCGCTTCGAGAATCGTCGCCCGCGTGACGCCGGCGAGGATGCCGAGCTCGAGCGGGGGCGTGTAGAGGACGCGCTCGCGTCGCCACCAGACGTTTGTCACCGGCCCCTCGAGCACGATGTCGCCGCTCGCGAGGAAGACGGCGTCGTCGGCTCCCCGGCGGCGGGCCTCCGCCTCGGCGGCCATGTTGACCGCGTAGCTCGTGGACTTGACGCCTCCGAGAAGCCAGGGGGCGAACGCCCGGCGGTCCGCCTCGAGACCGATCGGGAGGGAGATCAGCCGGATCCCGCTCGCCCGCCGCTCTTCCAGCTCGGGCGGGATCGCGGAAACGAGCGCGAGTGCGCTGGGCTCGCCCGAGCCCTCGCGGCCCGCCGTCCAGTAGATCCGTAACACGACGTCGGAGGAAGCAGCTTCTGCGAGGGCGGCCTCCGCGAGCTCGCGACACTCCCCGCCGTCGACCTCCGGAAGCCCGATCCGCGCCGCCGAGCCGGCGAGCCGCGCCAGGTGCTCGCCCAGCTTGAACGGTCGACCGCCGTAGACGCGCATCGTCTCGAACGCGGCCCGGCCGCGGAGAAGCCCCTCGTCGTCGGCGTGGAGGACGGGCTCGTCGACCGGGACGACGCCTTGTCCTCGAACGGCCAGCGCGAGGAGCGTCACGCCGGCGTCGACGAACGGGCGGGGATGCGCGACGCGAGCACGGCGAGGACGCGCCGGGCTCCGCCGCGCACCTCGCAGGAAGAGACACGCGATGCGATCGGCGCCTCCGCCGAGTAACGCGATCTTCGCGCGGCAGCCCCGACGTCGGCGAGGGATTCGTCGGCCTCCCACGGCGCGGGCACGGCCGTACGCTAGACACTCTCCGCATCGTAGTAGCGCCCCGCGATTCCGCGCGAAGCGCGCCGACCCGCTCTTGACCTCGGGCGTTAGGACGCGCATCCGGCCGCGACGGACGGCCGCGCTTCGCGATCTCTCAAGGGATGGGGTCGCCTCGCCCCGGGCGGTCCGGCGCGGGCGCTTCGGGGAATCCGGCCCGCTTCCTAGAATCGTGCCTGTGGATGCGCGGCCGATCGGGATCTTCGACTCGGGCGCGGGCGGCCTCACCGTGCTCCACGAGTGCCTCGTGACGATGCCGAACGAGGACTTCCTCTACCTCGGCGACGGCGCGCGCTGCCCGTACGGACCACGACCTCCCGAGGAGATTCGCCGGTTCGCGGTCGAGGTCGGGTCGTACCTGGAGCGCGAAGGCGTGAAGCTCATCGTCGCGGCCTGCAACGCCGCCACGGCGGTTGCGCTTCCGCTTCTCCAGGCGCGGCTCGGGGTTCCCGTCGTCGGCGTCCTCGCTCCCGAGGCTCACGCCGCCGTGCAAGCGACGCGAAACCGTCGAGTGGGCGTCCTCGCGACCGAGGCGACCGTACGGAGCGCGCGGTACGCCGAGGTGATTCGGACGCTCGACGCCGGCGTCGCGGTCGTCTCGGTCGCGTGCCCGAGGCTCGTCCCCCTGATCGAGTCGGCGGCGCCGAACGGCGAGCTCGCCGCGGCCGTCCGCGAGTACGCGACCCCGCTCAGACAGGCCGGGGTCGACACCGTGATCCTCGGCTGCACGCACTACCCGCTCGTGCGGCCGGTCTTCGAGCGAGTGTTCGGCCGCGGCACGACGCTCGTCTTCTCCGCCGATGAGACCGCGCGCGAGATCGATGAGACCCTCGAGCGCAAGGGGATCCGAAACGACCCGGCCCGCGAGGGGGGATCGACGTTCCTGACAACCGGGTCGGCGGAGGAGTTCCGCCAGCTCGGCGAGCGCTTCCTGCAGCTTCCCATCGCCTCCGTCGAGCGAGTCTCGGTGCGCGAGCTCGAGCGGCGAGCGGCGTGACGCGCCGCGGGCGCGGAGCGGACGAGCTTCGACCGGTCGAGATCGTGCCCGGCTTCGTCGAGCAGGCGCACGGGTCGGCGCTCATCTCGCTCGGCCGCACCCGCGTCCTCTGCACGGCGACCGTCGAGGAGGGGGTCCCGCGCTGGCTCGAAGGCCGTGCTCGCGGCTGGCTGACCGCCGAGTACGGGATGCTCCCGGCCTCGGGTGGAACCCGGATCCGCCGCGAGGCGAGCGAGGGGCGCCAAAAGGGGCGTACGGTCGAGATCCAGCGTCTCATCGGACGCTCGCTCCGCGGGGCGTACGACCTCGCGCGACTCGGCGAGCGGACGATCTGGGTCGACTGCGACGTGATCCAGGCCGACGGCGGGACGCGAACGGCGGCCGTCAGCGGCGCGTGGGTCGCGCTCGTCCTCGCGGCGCGAGCGCGCGGGCTTCCTGAGCCTGACGACCAGGTCGCGGCCGTCTCGCTCGGGATCGTCGAGGGCGAGGCGCTCCTCGACCTGGACTACGAGGAGGACTCGGCCGCCGACGTCGACATGAACGTGGTGATGACGCGGGACGGTCGCCTGCTCGACATCCAGGCGACCGCCGAGCGCGCGCCCCTTCGCCAAGAGGCGCTCGTCGAGCTCGTCCGCCTTGCCGTGCGCGGGATCGAGCGGATCGGGAAGGCGCAGCGAGATGCGCTCGACGGTTCCTGACCTCGGCCTCGCCGAGCTGGCGCTTCGGCTGACGGTGGCCGCCCTGCTCACGGGGCTGATTGGGCTCGAGCGCGAGCTTCGGGAGCGCGCCGCAGGGCTTCGGACGCACATGCTCGTCGGGATCGGCTCCGCCCTCTTCACGGTCGTCTCCGCTTACGCTTGGTCCGACTTCGTCTTCAGCCGGCAGGGCGGGACCGTGCTCGACCCGACCCGCGTCGCCGCGCAGATCGTCACGGGGATCGGGTTCCTCGGCGCCGGCGCGATCATCCGCCAAGGCTTCTCGATTCGCGGCCTCACGACGGCGGCCGGCCTTTGGGTCGTCGCCGCGATCGGGATGGCGGCGGGAGCGGGCTACTACTCGGCCGCGCTCGTCGCCACGGGGATCGTCCTCATCGGCCTCGGCCCCGTGCGCTGGTTCGAGGGTGGCCCGCTCGTCCGGCGCCTTCGACGCGAGGGGCGCGTCCTCGAGGTCGATCTCGGCCGTGGGAAGCCGGTGGGCCACGTCCTCGACGCGCTCGAGGAGCGGCGGGCGCGCGTCAACCGGATCGAGCTGGGTGACGAGGAGGATCGGCGCCAGCTCCGACTCGAGCTCGACCTCCCGTTGGGAGCGGCGTCGGCCCAGGTCGCCGACGACCTCTCGCAGCTCGAAGAAGTGCTCGCGGTCCGCTGGACCGGCTGACCCTCACGCTGGTTTCGCGGAACGAGCACAAGGCGCGTGAGCTTCGGGCGGCCCTGCCCGGCTGGACAGTCGAGCTTCTGTCGGGTGGTCCGCTCCCCGAGGAGACGGGGGAGACGTTTTACGAGAATGCCAGGGCGAAGGCCGAGTTCGGGAGCGGGCGGATCGGCGGGAAGGGGTGGGTGGCCGGCGAGGACTCGGGGCTCGAGGTGGACGCGCTCGGTGGCCGGCCCGGGGTCCGCTCCGCGCGCTTCGCGGGGGAGCACGCCCCCGACGCGGAGAACGTGGCGAAGCTCCTCCGCGAGCTCGAGGGGGTGCCCTCCGCCTCGCGGACGGCGCGCTACGTCTGCGAGCTCGTCTGCCTCGGACCCGGCGGCGAGGAGCTGCGGGGCAGCGGGACGCTCGAGGGCGCGATCGCGGAAGCGCCGCACGGAGAGGGCGGCTTCGGCTACGACCCGGTGTTCGTGCCGGCGGGGGAGTCGCGAACGGTCGCCCAGCTCGGCGACGCTTGGAAGGCCGAGGTGAGCCACAGGGCGCGTGCGGCCCGGGCGCTCGCCGCTCTTTTTCGGGCCCGCTCCCAGGCGTTGTAGGCTTTCGCGCGGTGCTCTTCACGCACGATACAAAAGTCGAGTCGCTCCGCCGGGCACCGCTCTTCGCCGAGCTCTCGAAGCACGAGCTCGAGAGCCTCGCGAAGGGGACGGAGGACCTCGAGGTGGACGCGGGCAAGGTGCTCTGCCGCGAGGGCGAGCCGGCCATGGAGTTCTTCGTCATCATCGACGGGGAGGTCGAGGTCACGCGGGACGGGCGGCCGATCCGGACGCTTCGGAGCGGCGATTTCTTCGGGGAGATCGCGCTCCTCGAGGATCTGCCGCGGACGGCGACGGTGACGGCGACGACGCCGCTTCGTTTCTTCGTCCTCACCCGGCAGTCGTTCTGGGGCCTGGTCGACCGCTCGCCCGAAGTCGAGCGGAAGCTCCTCCGGACGCTCGCGAGGCGGCTCGTCTCGGACGACCCGACGCTGAGCGAGCGGTAGGCAGCTCGTCTAGGCGACGCGGCGCGGCTCCGCCGGAGCGAGCCGACCGCGCGCGAGCCACCAGTTGATCTCGGCGCCGAGGACGACGACGTTCGCCATCAGGTAGATCCAGAAGAGAAGGAGCGCGAGCCCGCCGAACGCCTGGAGGGCGACGAGCCCGGACGCCGCGTGGACGAAGAGCGGGAGGAGCTGGAAGCTCGCTTCCAGCGAGAACGCGGCGAAGAGCGCGCCGGGCAGCGTCTCGCGCCAGCGGAGCGGCTCGTTCGTCAGAAGCGTGTAGATGCACCAGGCGGAGCCGAGGACGAGCGCGGTCGAGATCGCGATCCCGTAGACGTACGCGAGCGCCCCTCCCACGTAGGCGGTGTTCTTCGCGAGCCCGACCCCGACCGAGCTGACGACGAGCGCCGCGAAGAGGACGACGAGCGCGGCCGCGGTCAGGGCGAGGGCGACGAGCTTCTGGCGCACGAATGGACGGTTCGGCCGGCCATAGACGACGTTCAGGACGGACTCGACCACGCTGAAGAAGCCGAGCGCCGCCCACACGAGCCCGACGCCGCCGACGATCCCGAGCTCGGCGGAGCTGTCTCGCACCTCGTCGACGACGGTCACGAGCCGGTCGACCGAGGCTGCCGGGAAGCTCCGGCGCAGCTGCTCGATCAGGTAGCTGCCTTCGCTCGGCTCGCCGGCGAAACCGACGAGAGCGAGGGCGAGGAAGAGGAGCGGGACGAACGCGAGGACGGCGAAGTACGCGATCATCGCCGCAAGGTGCGTGCCGCGGTCGGCGACGAACTTCTCGACGATCGCGGAGACGTTCACCCGGACGTTCCGGCTGAGCGTTGCGCTACGGGTCGCGATGCCTTCTCTTAGCACGCCGACGCGCGCGGGAAGCCGGCCACCTCCCTCGTCGATCGGCGACGGCGGCCGAGGTCGCTCGCGCGGCGAGGGGGCCGAACGCAGGAGGCCGGGAGCGACACGCCCCGCGCTGCGGCTTCACGGGGGCCGCTTCCCGGCCTCTCACGCGGAGGTACGCCGC
>JALZGN010000173.1 GCA_030861005.1 Actinomycetota bacterium | reverse complement strand
GCAGCACCGCGAGGCGCTCGCGGCCGCCGAGCGGGCGCTCCTCCAGGCGCTCGCGTGAGGGCGTTCCTCCTCTCGCTCGTCGTCGCCGGGACGACGCTCGGCGTCGCCGTGCCCGCGGCCGACGCGCAGCGACCACGAACCCGGAACACGACCCTCGTCGGCCACGTGAATCCGGGCGGCGGGTTCACGGGCGACGTCTGGGTGCACCGGTCGACCGCCTACCTCGGAGCGTGGGGCATCGCCCGCCACTGCCCGGTCCACGGCGTCCGTGCGATCGCGGTCGGCGATCCCAACCATCCACGGGTGGTGAGCCGGTTCGCCCGCTTCCCCGGGACGACGAGCGAGGACGTTTGGGTCGGCGAGATCCTGACGCCCCATTTCGCCGGCGACCTCGCCGCTGTCGGCATCCAGCGCTGCGGCTCGGGGTTCGGCCGCGGCTTTCGCGGCCTCGCGCTCTTCGACGTCACGGATCCGGCCCGGCCGCGGCTCCTCGCGCGCCTGCATTCGGGCCGCGGGACGCGCGGCGTCCACGAGCTCTCGGTCGTCCAGCGCGACGACGGCCGCGTCCTCGCGCTCCTCTCGGTTCCGGAGACCTGGGTCGTGACGGGCGGGCGGCGCGGCGACGTCCGAATCGTCGACGTGACGAATCCGCGGCGGCCGCGCCGGCTCGCGACCTGGGATTTCCGCCGCGACGGGCCGGCGCGCGCGCGGCGTCGGCTCCTCTCGCGCCGAGGCGCCCACGAGCTTCTCGCCCACAGCGTCTTCCCGTGGGACCGCGGTCGCAAAGCCTACGTCTCGCACTGGGACGCGGGCGAAGTCTTCCTCGACCTCGCCCGGCCGGCCCGGCCGCGCTACCTCGGACGCACGGCGTATCCCCGCCGCGCACCGGGGAACGCCCACTCCGCCTGGTTTTCGGCGGACGAGCGGCTCTTCGTCCAAAACGACGAGGTCGGCGACTTCTACCACCTGGGCGAGGAGCGAAACCGGTGGGGCTTTCAGCGGATCTTCGACCTCTCGAACCCCGCGCGGCCGGTCGCGCTCGGCCGGTTCGCGACGGAGAGCGCCGTGCCAGGCCGCGACGGTCGCATCCGTCGGGACGGCTTCTACTCGGTGCACAACAACGTGATCGTGGGGAACGTCGAGGTCGTCTCCTGGTACTCGGCCGGCGTTCGGATCGTGAACCTGGTCGCGCCGCGCCGGCCTCGCGAAATCGGCTTCTTCGTCCCTCCGGCGCGCCGCGACCCCCAGGGATTTTGGCGAGCGCCGAACGGCGCGCGATCGTTTCCGCTCGTGTGGGGCGTCGCGGTCGATGGGGACCTCGTCTACGCGAGTGACATCAATTCGGGCCTCTGGATCTTCCGTGCGGCCGCGCTCGCCGGTACGCCCCGGGCCCCCCGGTAGAATCGCGCCTCCGTGAAGGTGGTCGCGCTCGACTACGGGCCGGCGCGGACGGGTGTCGCAGTCTCCGACCCGACGGGAACCGTCGCGAGGCCGCTCGAAGTCGTCGAGCGCGCGGGAAGCGAGCAAGGCCTAGCGCGACTCGCGGCGCTCGTTCGAAGCGAACGAGCCGAGCGCGTCGTCGTCGGACTTCCCGTGACGCTGCGGGGCGAGCGCGGCGAGCAGGCGGTCGAGACGGAGCGGTTCGTCGCCGCCCTCAGAAGCGCGACGGACGTCCCGGTCGAGACCTTCGACGAACGGTTCACCACCCGCCTCGCGCACGCCTCGGCGGGGAGCGCTGTGGCCGAGGACGCCGCTGCCGCCGCCTACCTCCTGAGCACGTATCTCGAATGGCTGAGCAGCCGCGGTACGTGAGGCACCGCGCCGGCGGAGCGCACGCGGCCCAGCTCCCCGTGCTTGCGGGCGTCGTTCTCGCTGCCGCCGCGCTCGCCGGAATCGCATGGGGGATCGCCCGTGCCGTCGGCGGCTCCGCCGAGGACTCCCCGCCGCCGCCGGCCGCGAGCGTCCCGGCCAAGCCCGTCCTTCGGATCGTCTTTCCGGAGGGGTTCACGCGGAAGGAGATGGCGACGCGCGTCGCCGAGGTGAACGAGATCGCGAAGAAGAAGCGAAAGGTGCGGCCGAAGCTCTCGCGGCGGGCCTACCTCAGGGCGACTCGCTCGGGGACGGTGCCTCGCGACTTTACGAAGGAGAAGCTGCCTCACCTCGAGGGCTTCCTCTTCCCGGCGACGTACGAGTTCACCGCCGACACGACGTCTCGCGTGCTCGTCCGGAAGCAGCTCGAGGCGTTCGCGCGAAACTGGAAGCAGGTCGACCTTCGCTACGCGCGCTCCAAGAACCTGACCGCGTACGACGTTCTGATCATCGCCTCGATGGTGGAGGAGGAGGTGCTTGCGCCGCGCGAGCGCCCCCTCGTGGCCGCCGTCATCTACAACCGGCTTCACCTCGGAATGACACTGGGGATCGACGCGACGATCCGCTACGGGCTCGGCGTCCCGCCGAGTGAGTCGCTGCGGCAGAGCCAGCTCCACGACCCGACGCCGTACAACACGCGCATCCATCCGGGGCTCCCTCCGACGCCGATCTCGAACCCGGGGCTCGCGGCGATGCAGGCAGCCGCTCATCCCGCGAAGGTCAAGTACCTCTTCTTCGTCCGGAACGCCGACTGCAAGACGCACTTCTTCACGGCGAACAAGGCGGAGTTCGACGCGCGCGTCGCTGGCCCCCGATGCTGACGGGCGCGACGCGCCTCGTCGGCCTCGTCGGAAACCCGGTCGCCCATTCGCTTTCGCCGCGCATGCAGAACGCCGCCTTCGCCGTGCGCGGCCTCGACTGGGCATACGTCCCCCTCCCTGTGCGAGGCGAAGACGTCGAGGCGGCGCTCGCGGGCCTTGCGGCGCTCGGTTTCGCGGGCGCGAACGTAACCGTCCCGCACAAGACGGCGGCGCTCGCGTACTGCGACGCGCTCGACGCGTTCTCGGAACGAGCCGGATCGGTAAACACGATCGTCGTTCGCGAAGGGGGGCTCCTCGGATCGTCGACCGACGGCGTCGCCGTGACGGGAGCGGTCTCGGTGCACGGGGAGAGCGTCCTCGTCCTCGGGGCGGGCGGCGCCGCGCAGGCGGTCGCGACCGCGCTCCTCGACGACGGCGCCGCGTCCCTCCGCGTCGCGGCTC
>JALZGN010000147.1 GCA_030861005.1 Actinomycetota bacterium | reverse complement strand
CCCTCGACTCGGAACCTCCGGCAGCGCAACGCAGCCGCCGCGCCTCGACGAGAGCGTGGTGATGGTCGCGCGAGAGGAACGAGCGCGCGATGGCGCTTCACCTCGCGAGCGCCGAAGTCGTCTGGGTCACCGTCCTGGCCATCGGTTTGCCCCAGAGCGGGGTGGAAGAGTCCTCGACGCGAACGTCGACGCCGTCACTTGAAATCTCACGGATGACCGTCTTCTCCGCCTCGCGCAACACCGTGACATCGACGGTTCCGCCGCCGACGCGAATCCCGCTCGCTTCGAGCGACGGGAGCCATTCGGGCAAATACGGCCTGAGGAAGCACCGCTTGTTCGGGGCATCGGGGACAAACCCGAGGAACAGCTGCGTCGCGAGCACCGGAGCAGCCGCCGCCCAGGCCTGCGGCACGTTCGCCTCCCGATAGGGAACTGGAGGGCAGGAAGACCGGTCGAAGCCGCAGAAAAGCTCGGGAAGGCGATCGTTCTCGAATTCACAGGCCGCCTCGAGCACGCCGCGAATCAGCGTCGCAGCCTCTTCGCGGCGCCCGTACCGCCAAGCGCCGGCCGCCGCGATCACGGTGTCGTGCGGCCAGACCGACCCGCGCTGATACGAGAGCGGGTTGTAGCGGCGGTGCTCTGAGGAGAGCGTCCGCAATCCCCAGCCAGTGAAGAGGTCGGGCTCGAGGAAGCGGCGAGCGACCGCCTCAGCGCGCTCAGGCGATGGGAGGCCGCACCAGAGAAGGTGCCCCGGATTGGAGGTCACGCCCTCGACGGGCTGCTTTCCGCCGTCGAGGGCGAGGGCGTAGAAGCCACGGTCGGGGAGCCAATAGCGGGCCTCGACGAGAGCGCGGAGATCGGCGGCGGCGGCGCGCAGACGCCCTGCCTCCTGATGCTCGCCGCGCTCCTCCACGAGCTCGGCGAGCGCGAGGCGCGCCGCATAGAGATATCCCTGGAGCTCGACCGTTGCGAGCGGGAGAGCGGCGAGCGAGCCGTCCTCGTTCACGATCGCGTCGCCGGCGTCCTTCCAGCTTTGGTTGTAGTAGCCCGAACGACTACGCGTGGCGTACTCCTGCAGGCCGTCGCCATCGCGATCTCCGAGCTCGTCACACCACCGCAGGGCCGCCCGGGCAGTCTCCAAGTGCGCCTCGACGAGGGCGCGATCACCGGTCCACCGCCAGGCGTTCCAGAGAGCGAGGCAGTAGAGGGAGGGCGTCTCGTGGGTTCCGTAATAGGGGGTGTGCGGGATGGCCCCGAGGTGGGCGAGCTCGCCCTTCCGAACCTCGTGAGGGAGCTTGCCTGGCTCGGCGTCGCGCCAGTCGTCCCGTTCTCGCGCTTGTAGACGCCCGAGCGCGGCCAGGGCGCCGCGTGAGGGCCACGTTCCGACGAGACTCGCCATGAGGCCCGGGAGCAGGGAGTCGCGACCGAAGAGCGTGTAGAACCAGGGGGCGCCGGCCGCGACGTAGGGGGGCGCATCCTCTTGCGGCATCGCCAGGCCCCGCAGATCGGCGCAGCCGCGCGCGAACGGATCCTGCAGGCGTGACGGCGCGCGCAAGGCGAGGCTCGGCGTGTCCTCGTTCCCCGGTCCGGCGCCGTTGTGCGGATCGGCCGGGAAGGGCATCGGGTGACCGTCAACCTCGGGCCTGCACTCGACGCAGAGCGTCTGCTCCTCGCCTCGGTCGAGGAGCAGGTCGAAGACGATCAGCGAACCGACGAACTCGGGAAGGCGTTCCGGCCCGGTGAGCGTCGCCTGTAGCGCGCGGCGGAAGCCACTGTGCTCGTAGACGAGCGTCGTCCCGTCGGGGCGCGGTGTTCGCTGAACGCCAAGCCGCGGCGGCACCGTCCCGCTCTTGACTTCGAAGATGTCGGCGAAGTCCGCGTCCAACTGAAGCGTGAGCGTCGTGCGAGTCGGGCCGGTCGCGTAGCTCGTGATCGTGATGTCGTCGCGGAGGGTGCCGGCGACGCGACGCTCGATCCGAAGGCAAAGACAGCCTTCGAGCAGCTGCTCATGCGGATCGCGGATCGCGGGGTTCTGGAACACCCAGGCGGCGGTCCCCTGGCCCCTGCGCTCGCGCGAGAGGAGCTGCCAGCGCTGCCCGCCGATAGACAGGCGGTACGTGGAGAGCACGCGCGTATCACCCGCGAAGAGCCCATGGAGGTCATCGGCGCGCACTTCGCCGTCGAGAGCGCACGCGAGCACAGTGCCGCTTCCGTAGAGGACGTCGATCGGGTGCGGGATACGACGCACGCTAGAGCGGGAGGTAGAGCAAGCCCACGAGGAGTCCCCAGATCGCGTGCATGAGAATGTTGGTTGCCGCGAACCGCGCGCCGCCCGTCTTCCGCCCCATGAAACCCAGGCCGGTGAGAGGCACCACGAGGGCCCCCGCAAAACCGACGGCCAGTACGAGGCCCCAAGCGAGGCCCTCGAGGGGCCGCGGCCAGTCGAGATTTGGCTCGATCAGCATCGCCCATGCCAGAACGAGGAGAACGCTGTTCGCCAAATGCGAGGCCAACCCGAAGAGCCATGCGCTCGGACGGTCGGAGACCATGTAGCGGCGGCCGTACTCGGCGATGTCGATCGCAACGAGTCTCGGCAGCCGGCTGGCCCAGAGTCCGGCCAGCGCCATCACGTAACCGCCGGCGAGTCCCGCGAGCGCAACGCCGCCCAGGTCGACCTCCCGCCAGCTCAGGGCCTCCATCAAGCCTCCTCAGGCCGCATCGCGCCTCGACACGTGCTGTCTATGTCAGGGCGAAGCTCGCCTTGTGCTCCACGTACTCGAGCTTGATTCGCTCGGGGCCGTAGACGAACAACGCAGAGGTGTTCGGCGCATCGACGACGTCGGCGATCTCGAGTCCGCGCTTCCTGGCCTCGGCGATGTGCTCCTCCGCCGACCGGACGCGGAGCCCGAGGTGGTTGAACAGGGGCCGCTTCCAGTCTTCGATCCGTCCTTCGAGGAGGTCGACGAACGCGGAGCCCGCGGCGAGGCGACCGCCTTTCAGCTCGAACCCGAGTTCCAGCAGCTCGATTTGGGCTGCCGCCAGATCCGAAACCGCGAACGCGACGTGGTCGATGTCGTACTCGGCGACGTCCGCTCGCTCGGCCAGTCCGAGCCCGAGACCCCCGGGGCCGCGGAAGTGAGCCTCTTGGGAACCGACGCGTTCGACGGCTTGCCCCCGCGGAAGCCGAGCCAGCGCTCGTGAGAGATCCGGGACGGCAAACGCGATCCGGCGAAGCGGCCCCGGCCGCCGCTCGCCCTCCGCCGCGAAGAGCGTCAGCTTGCCGCGACGCGCGTCCGCGCCCACAAGCGTGAACGCGTCGGTGCGGTCGATCTCGTGCATCCCCAAGTGCTCGCAGAGAAACCGAGCCAGCGTGTCGCGGTCGTGCGTCCAGAGAGCGACATGGTCGAGGGCTTCGATCTTCACGCGATCATCCCCACCCTTCGGGTCGTTCCTTCGCTTCGCCGGCGGCCCCATGGTTCGTTAGTGGCGACTTGGTCCGCGGTCCTTACTCCATCGCTCGCGACGCGGCAGGCGAGTGCGGTCTCGTGAATCGCGAACTTGGCCGCCCAGGTGACGAAGCGGCTCTGGCCGCGGTACTGGCTCAAGCGGTCGACCACGGCGGTCAACGCCGCCTCGGCGGCTTCGCATACGAGCGCGGCCGTCTCACGCGGCCTCACGCCGCGGAGCTGCGGGCGTCGTCGGTCCGCCTCGAACCAGGAGACCGCGACTAAGAACGCGCGTAGGCGGCCGACGGCCTTCTCCCGGGACGTGCCGTCGCCAAGACACGTGAAAGCCCACTCGCGCCCGTCGCCGTCAGGCGGCCAGGCGCCGCGCACGAGCTGCTGCGGCGTCAGGGGACTCACCCCCGCTCCAAGCGGCGAGGACGACCCCGATGTCTGCGAGGAAGGTGCGCGGATCCTCGCGCGGCGAGCTGATCTCGACCTCCCAGTGGCTTCCGGTACGGACGAGCGCTGCCGCGAGCCCGTTCAGGCCGAGGGCGCGGACGAGGTCGGCTCCCTCGACCGCATCGCCGACCTTGATGTACACCGGCACGGCCACTACGCAGCTTCCTCCCTCGGTTCGCCGGGCGCGACGGCATCGAGCCCGCCGTTGCTGCTCGTGCAGTGGTCGCCGCCGCGTTCGGGCTTCCCGCCTTCGGTGACGATCCGCTCCTCGGCGGGCAACGCGACCGGCACCACCGTCATGTTCGCGATCTCGTTTGCGAGCCGGCGGCGGAGCCCGGCGCCGGCTTTCGGAGTTCGCGACCCGAGTACGATCAGCGCCGCTCGTTCCTCGTCGGCGACAGCCGCGAGCCGCTCGGCGATGTCGCCTACCTCGGCTCGCCAGTCGATCTTGCCCACCAGCCCCTCGTCGTCGAGGACCTCGGCGAGAAATCTCTCCGCCCTTCCTCGCGCCCGAAGAGTGGCGGCGCCGATGCCGTGCTCCCCGTCGCCTGCCGTCCGCTCGACGACGTGGACTGCGACGACGCGGAAGCCGAACATCTCTCCGAGGTCGGCCCCGATTCGGAGCGCTGCCCGGGCGCCGACTGAGCCATCGACACCGCAGATGATCGTTTCCACTGCTGCTCCTCTCGCGTCAACCGACCAGCCGGCGCCGGCGTCGTCGCGAAGCTGCTCGCGAGGCTTCCGGTCGCCCTCGATCCGCGCCGCTATGCGGCCTTCGCGAGCTCTGCCACGGTGGAGGCACCGAGTGATACATGCGCCAGCTCCCTCCGAGGCTTGCGCGCCAAGGCTGCTCCGATCCTCCCCCGCCTGCGGACGAAGAAGAGCTCGCCGGACCCGACGGCCTTCGCCTCTCGCAGAAGCTCTTCGGTCGGGTTGCCGGCGCGGACCGTCGTCGTGGCCAGGACTCCGGCCTCGCGCGCCGCGGCAGCCGCTCGAGCGACTCCGAGCGAGACCGTCTTGTAGCGCCGGACGCGCTCGCCGCCCGTTGCACGGGTCGAGTCGGTGAGCTTGTCCTCCACGATCCCGACGAGCCGCAAATCGACGTCATGCTCCGAACAGAAATCGACAGCTGCGCGAAGGGCTTCCGCGCCTCCCGCCTCGTCAACGGCACAAACGACGCCCGCCATCTGACTCTCCTTCCCTCGACTGTTGGGATCAGCTTCGCCGGCCAGGCCCGAACCGGAAATGGGGCGCAGACCCGAGATCGCGCGAGGCCGCCACCCATCCGGCCGTGTTCGGCTGTTGCTACGCAGCTCTGCGAAGCGATGCGAGCCCGTCGCACGGCAGCGGTGGCTCCACGGCCCGCCGTAGACCTTGCGGGACGAGCTCGGAGAGCGTTTCTCGCAGGTCCGCCAGCTGACCCCGCTCGGCAAGAACAACGCGGCGGTGCAGCTGGAGGATCACGGCCCCGGAAGCGGTGAGCTTCTCTTCGGCCGAGCAGAGCAGGCGCCGGTAGAGGTCGAGACCATCCCCGGGGGAGAAGACCGCGTCTTCGGGCTCGGCGCGAAGGTCGGGATAGCGACGACGAGAGCGCCGAGGCAGGTAGGGAAGGTTGGCGACGATCAAGTCGATCGTTCTCGGCACCGGCATGAGTAGGTCGCCGTGGCAGACGTGAACGCGGTCCTCGAGACCGTGGCGGCGCACGTTCGCGCACGCGAGCGCGACCGCGCGGCGGCTGCTGTCGGTCGCCCAGACTTCGACTCG
>JALZGN010000144.1 GCA_030861005.1 Actinomycetota bacterium | reverse complement strand
TCCCGGCCCTCGGCTACGTCGAGGCGCTTCTCGCCCCGCTCGTCGGCGAGCGGCTGCGCCGCCGTGCCGCGACGCGCTACGCCGGCCTGCGCGTCCTCGCGAAGGACTGACCGCGGTGGCCGGAGCGGGCGGCAAGAAGCTGATTCTCGTCGTGATCGACGGCCTCACGCCGGCGATGCTCGAGCGCGGGCTCGGCGAGGGCCGCGTCCCGAGCCTCGCTCACCTGGTCGAGAACGGCACGTACGTCCGGGGAGTGACGACGTTTCCGTCCGTGACGCCCGTGTGCCTGGCGTCGCTCGCGACCGGTGCGCATCCGGACGGCCACCACATCGCGCATCTCGCCTGGTACCACCGCGGGGAAGGACGGATCGTCGAATACGGCTCGTCGTTCTATGCGATGCGGGCCGTCGGCGCGCGCCGCTCGATCCGCGACTCGATCTTCGACATGAGCCACGCGCACCTGAGCCGGGACGCGACGACCGTCTTCGAGGCCGTCCAGGACGCCGGGTTAACGCCGGCCGCGATCAACATGACGTGCTATCGGGGCCGGACGCGCCACGCGATTCGCCTTCCCTTCCTCGCGACCCGGAACCGCTGGTACGAGGCGGTGTACGGGCCGAAGCGCTTCTTCTTCTTCAACCTCTTCGAGTCGGACGCGACGGGCGCGCCGCTCGCGGTCCGCTCCCGGCTCGAGGGCTCGACGGACGCCTACGCGGGCGTCGTGGGGCGCTGGCTCGTGACGCGCGACGGCTTCGACTTCCTCCTCTTCTATCTCCCCGACTTCGACTACGCCTCCCATCTGACGGGTCCGGCCTCCCCGCTCGACGCGCTCGCCCGCGCCGACGCGGCGATCGGGGAGCTCATGGCGGCGGCGGGCGGCGCGGACGCGCTCCTCGACCGCTACGCCGTCGTCGTCTGCTCGGATCACGGACAGACGCACGTCGAGGAGGTCTCGACGCTCCAAGACGCGTTCGCCGATCTGCGCGTCCTTCGCGGCCGGCGCCGCACGAGCGCGGACGGGTACGACGTCGTGGTGACCGGCTCGAACCGCTCGGGGATGGTCTACCGGCTTCCGGGGTGCCGGCTCTCGGTTCGCGAGCTCGCCGAGCGGCTCGACAGCGAGCCGGCCGCCGACGTCGTCCTCTTTCGGGAAGCGGGGGAAGCGATCGCGCGTCGCGAGGGCGAGGAGCTCCGGTTCACGGCGGAGCCGGACGGGTGGCGCCTCGCCGGGGATCCGGCCGTTCTCGACCCCGCCGAGTATCCCGACGGGCACGAGCGGGCGTGGCGAGCGCTCGCGTGCCCGAACGCGGGCGAGATCGTCGTCTCCGCGCGCGAGGGATGGGAGCTCGCCGACGTGGGCGGACGCCACCACGCAGGTGGCGGGAGTCACGGCTCGCTCGCCGCCGGCGACTCGCTCGTTCCCATCGTCGCTGCCGGTCTCGACCAGCGGCTGGGAGACCGACCGTCGATCACGGATCTCGCGCCGCTCGCCCTCCGCCACCTCGGCATCGAGCCGCCCGCCTCCATGCATTCGGGCGGACGGGAGCGCGTTGCCGCGTGAGCGCGACTTCGCCGCCGAGCGGCGGGCGATGGTCGAGGAGCAGCTCCGCGGCCGCGGCATCGACGACGAGCGGGTACTGGAGGCGATGGGCCGAGTCCCGCGCGAGGCGTTCGTGGACGAGGCAGACCGGAAGCGGGCGTACGAGGACATGCCGCTCGCGATCGGCTTCGGCCAGACGATCTCGCAGCCGTACATGGTCGCGCTGATCGCCGCGAGCGCGGCGGTGCAGCCGGGCGACAAGGCGCTCGACGTCGGCACGGGCTCGGGATACGGGGCGGCGGTTCTCGCCGAGCTCGGTGCGACCGTTCACACGATCGAGCGACTCCCCGAGCTCGCCGCGAAGGCGCGTGAGCGGCTCGAGGCGGCCGGCTACGGTCAGGTCGCCGTGCACGTCGGCGACGGCTCGCTCGGGCTCGTGGAGGAGGCGCCCTTCGACGCAATCACCGTCGCCGCAGCCGCGCCCGAGCTTCCAATGACACTCTACGAGCAGCTCGTGGCGAGCGGGCGCCTCGTCGTCCCGATCGGTGACCGCTCCGGGCAGCGGCTCGAGGTCGCGGTCAGAAGCCCCGAAGGGCCGGCCGTCCTCCGATCGGTTCCGTGCCGCTTCGTTCCGCTCGTCGGCTCCGCCGGCTTCGCCCGCGACTGAGCTGCGATCGACGCTCGGCGCGCATCTACCCTTCGCTCCATGGCGCCGGACGGCGACGCAGCGGTCGCGGGGCCGGCCCGGTGGGCGCAGGCGCTTCGCCGCCCGGCGAACTGGGCCCAGCTCGCGAAGTTCTGTACCGTCGGCGCCACCGGCTACGCGGTCAACCTCGCCGTGTACACGGGGCTCGTCGTCTCGGACGTCCACTACCTCGCCGCCGCGGTCTCGTCGTTTCTCGTCGCCGTGACCAACAACTACGTCTGGAACCGCGTCTGGACGTTTCGCGGTCGGCGCGGCCACCTCGTCTACCAGGGCTTCCGCTATCTCGCCGTCTCGGCGGTCGCGCTCGCCGGGAATCTCGCGTTCCTCCAGATCCTCGTGGCGCTCGCCGTTCCGAAGATCCCCGCCCAGGCGACGGCGATCGTGCTCGTGACCCCCTGGAGCTTCGCCGCCAACAAACTCTGGAGCTTCGGCGGCCGGTGACGCGGGTCGCGACCGCGACGCTCGCCGCGCTCGTGCTCGCGGCGCCCGCGCTCGCGCAGCCCGAGAGCACGCCGCCGACCGCGCCCCTCTACGACCGCCAGGGGAACCTGATCGGGACGCCCTTCGTCCCCCGCGAGGAGGTCGAACCCGTCCTTCGCGACGACGAGGCGATCGCCGCCGCGCTCGCGCACCCGAAGGTGGCCGAGTGGATCGTCCGCTACGAGGGCCGGAGGCTGACGAAGGAGGCGACCTTCGACCGCGACAAGCGGTCGTGGGAGGTGAAGGTCTGGGCGCCCGAGCCAGCGGGCCAGATCGTCCTCGCCCGGGTCGACGATGCGACCGGCCGCGTGACCGAGGCGTGGACCGGGCCGCAGGTCGCGTGGAAGATGGCACGCGGCTACCACGGCGCCTTCGGCCGGAAGATCAACGACCCGGCGATCTGGCTTTCGATGTGCGCGATCTTCCTCATCGGCCTCGCCGACCTTCGCCGCCCGCTCTCACTTCGCAACCTCGATCTGCTCGTCCTCCTCTCGTTCAGCGTCTCCCTCTGGTTCTTCAACCAAGGCGACGTCTTCACGGCGATGCCGCTCGTCTATCCGCCGCTCGTCTACCTGCTGGCGCGGCTCGCGTGGATCGGCTCGCGCGGCCGGGGAACCGCCGCGGCGGCCCCCGTCTGGCCCGTCTGGCTCCTCGTCGCCGCGACGGTCTTCCTCATGGGGTTTCGGATCGGCTTGAACGCCGAGGCGTCGAACGTGATCGACGTCGGTTACGCGAGCGTCATCGGCGCCCAGCGGATTGTCTCGCAGGGCGAGTCCCCGTACGGCCACATGCCGACCGACGACGGGAAGGAGTGCGGCGCGCCGGATGGGGACGGCTACGTGCGCGAGCGGATCCAGACGAACGGCCGCTGCGAATCAGCGAACGAGCGGGGAGACACGTACGGGCCCGCGACGTACCTCGCGTACGTGCCCGGATACCTTGCGTTCGGGTGGAGCGGGAAGTGGGACGACCTCCCCGCGGCGCACTTCACGTCGATCCTCTTCGACGCTCTCGCCGTCGCCGGCCTCGCGCTCGCGGGACGGCGCTTCGGGGGCGCTCGCCTCGCCGCGACGCTCGCGTTCGCCTGGGCGGCCTTCCCCTTCACGCAGTACGCGTCCAGCTCGAACTCGAACGACGTGATCATGCCGGCCCTCCTCATCTGGGGCTTCTGGCTTCTCGTCTCGGCGCCCGCCCGCGGCGTCCTCCTCGCGCTAGGGGGCTGGGCGAAGTTCGCGGCCTTCCTGCTCGTTCCGCTATGGGCCTCGTACCCGAGCGGGTTGACCCGCTCGCCGCGCCGGCACGTCCCGCTCTTCGCGGCCGGGCTCCTCGCCGGCTCGGCGCTCGCCCTCTGGGTCCTCCTGCTCGAGCCAGATCCGCTCCACGCCGCCCGGGTCTTCTGGGACCGCACGTTCGGGTGGCAGCTCTCGCGCCCGTCGCCGTTCTCGATCTGGGACTGGGACGAGTACCCGGGCTTCCCCGACCTCGCCTTCCTCCAGGGCGCGCTCAAGATCGTGCTCCTCGTCTCGGCGCTCGCCCTCTCGTTCGTTCCGCGCAGGAAGAGTCCGCTTCAGGTGGCGGCGCTCTCCGGCGCGCTGCTCGTCGGCTTCGAGCTCGTCCTGACGCATTGGTTCTACCTCTACATTCCGTGGTTCTTCCCGTTCGTTGCGCTGGCGTTCCTCGCCCCCTCGAGCCGTCGCGTCGTCCAGGAGGAGCCGGCGTCGCATGAGCGCCCGGTCCGAGAGCTCGTTCCCGCGGGCTGACCCGCTTCGCGTTGCGACGGTGGCCGCGGTCGGCGTCGCCGCCTTCGCCGCCTCGTGGGCGCTTCTCCACACGGGGTTCTACGACGACGTCGCGATCGTCGACACGCCGGTGTACCGCGGCTACGGCGATCGCATCGTCGACGGACAGGTGCCCTACCGCGACTTCGGGCTCGAGTACCCGCCTGCCGCCTTGCCGGCCTTCGCGCTCCCCTCGCTCGCCGGGAGCGAGGACTACGGGGCCGTCTTCGAGCTTCTCATGCTCGGGTGCGGGGCGGGCGCGGTCTGCCTCGTCGCCCTCGCCCTCGCCGCGGCCGGGGTTCCGGCGCGGGCGCTCGTCGGCGGCGTCTCGTTCGCGGCGCTCTCGCCGCTCCTCCTCGGACCGGTCCTTCTCAGCCGCTACGACCTCTGGCCGGCGGTCCTGACCGTCGCCGCCCTCGCCGCCCTCGCCCGCGGGCGTGACCGGCTCGGGCTCGGCGTCCTCGGCCTCGCGGTCGGGGCGAAGCTCTATCCGCTCGTCCTCGCGCCGATCGCACTCGCCTACGTCGCCCGCCGTCGCGGCGGGCGGGAGGCGCTGGCCGCTGCGTCCGTTTTCGCCGCCGTCCTCGCGCTCGTCTTCCTCCCGTTCGCGCTCGTCGCGCCGGGCGGACTCGCGCGCTCGCTCGAGCGCCAGGCCGGCCGCCCGCTCCAGATCGAGAGCCTCGGCGCCGGCGTGCTGCTCGCGGCCCATCGAGTCGGCCTTTACGAGGCGCGGGTCGAGTCGAGCCACGGCTCCCAGAATCTCGCGGGGGGAGCGCCGGACGCGCTCGCGAAGGTGCAAACCCTCGTCCAGGCGCTCGCGGTCATGGGCGTCTGGCTCGTCTTCGCGCGGACGCGCGGTGAAATCCCAGCGCTCTTTGCCGGCTCGGCGGCCGCCGTCGCGTCGTTCGTCGCGTTCGGCAAGGTCCTCTCGCCGCAGTTCCTGATCTGGCTCCTCCCGCTCGTGCCCCTCGTTCTCGGCCGAGCCGGGATTGTCGCGCGCGGGGCGTTCGCCGCGGCACTCCTTGCGACGCAGGCGTGGTTTCCGTACCGCTACTGGGACGTGGTCGCGCTCGAGCCCGTCGCGTGGCTCGTCCTCGTCCGCGACCTCCTCCTCGTCCTCCTCGTCCTCGTCCTCGTCGCCGCTACGAGACGGGCACGCGCAGGGGCCGGCACGCGGTAGCCCGGCCGTCGCGTCCGCACTCGACGACGACCCCTTCGAGGCGGACATCACCCTGAGCGGGGTGGAAGCGGACCGGCATGCCGCTGCGGAGCCTCCGGATGACGAGGTCGGCCTCGACGCCGATCACCGAGTCGTGGGGCCCGGTCATTCCCGCGTCGGTGATCGCGGCGGTGCCGCCGGGCTGGACGCGCGCGTCGTTCGTCTGCACGTGCGTGTGCGTCCCGAGCACGGCGGTGACGCGGCCGTCCAGCAGGCGCGCGAGGGCGACCTTCTCGCTCGTCGCCTCGGCGTGGAAGTCGACGACGATCACCGGCGTCGCCCGGCGCGCCTCCTCCACGAGGTCGTCCACGACCACGAAGGGGTGGACGGCGACCTCCAGGAAGAGCTGGCCCTGGAGGTTGAGGACCGCGACGGGCGTGCCGTCGGAGGCCGGCGCGACGGCGATCCCCCGGCCCGGCGCGTCCTCCCCGCCCAGGTTCGCCGGGCGGAGGACGCGCGGGTTGGAGGCGAGCACGGGGACGAGGTCGCGCTGGCGCCAGACGTGGTTTCCCGTCGTGACGACGTCGGCTCCGGCCGCGAGGAGCCGCTCGGCCAGCTTCGCCGTCAGCCCGATCCCGTCGGCCGCGTTCTCCCCGTTCACGACGCAGAAGTCGATCCCGAGCTCGTGCCTGAGCTCGGGCAGGCGGGCCTCGACCGCGCGGCGTCCCGGAGCCCCGAAGACGTCTCCGAGGAAGAGGATCCGCATCGAGATCTGGGAGGCGAATCTCTACGGTGCCGCGAGCGAGGCCGCCGCGTGCGTCTCCAGGTGCACGTGCTGGCCCCGGTCCTGCGTGTACCGGGCGAGGCCGGCGCGCTCGACCGAGGAGACGTCGATCACCTGCCCGACCTTCGTGCGCGCGGCGACCACGGTCGAGCCGACCGTGAGCGCCGGGTCGATCTCGATGTTCGTGAGCGCGACCACGACGCCGGGATTCCCGGCCGGCTGCAGCTCGACGCGCTTGCCGTACGGGCGGCCGTCGACGATCCGATCCGAGATCGCGATCACCGTTCCGTCCACGGGCGCGTAGACGTCGGTGCCGGCGGGCGCGCCGACGTCGAGCCCGCCCGTCTGCGGTCCGCTACCGCCTTCCAGAAGGTAGTAGCGCAGGCCGGAGCCGCCGTCGCCCACCAGGCGCTGGATGAGACGCCGGAAGACGCCGGCGTTGGCCTGGCTCCCGACCGGCTCGAGGGGGAGCGTCGTCGGCCCTGAGGCGTGATAGCCGATCGCCGTGACCCGCGCCTGGTTGATGGGGAGGAGGATGCGAAGCGTCTCGCGCCTCGCGACGACCTGGGGCCGCGGAGGGCCCGAGGGCAGGAGGCGCTGAGCCGGCGCGGGACCGGCGGCGCTGACGATCTCGCGCTCGCCGGGGCCGAACGCCGCGAGGAGGAGCACGACGAGCGCGACCGCCGCCAGGGCTGCGAGCGCGAACGCGCGTCTTGCGCGCCGGACTCTCGCCTCTTGCTTCTCTCGCAGCGCGACACGAGCGGCAAGTCCCGGTGCCTCGGGCCACGCCATCGCCGGGACGCTATCCGAGCGTCGAGTCTGGTTCAACCGGCGAGCGGTCCTGCTCGGGACGCCAGCGGGCTCGCTCCACTCGAGCGCGAGCGAGCCGTCCACGGAAAGAGCGTCCCACGAGTCGACCGGCCCGCGCGCGCGCGAGTTCGCGTCCAATTGGTGATCGTACGGTCGGTGCACGGGCTATCCTCGGCCGAGGATGGTCGGTCGGCCCGAAGCACGGTGACAGGGCCGGCGGACGGCCGTCGGCGCGACAGCGCGCGTGACGACGTCCTTCTCGCCGCCCGCGGCGTCGGCCGCCGCTACGGTAGCCGGGTCGCGCTCGCGGCGACGGACCTCGACGTCCGAAGCGGCGAGGCGCTCGCGCTTGTCGGCCCGAACGGGGCGGGGAAGTCGACCCTCCTCGGCATCCTGGCGGGCTCGCTCGCGCCGAGCGCCGGCCGGGTCGTCTCGTCGCCCGCGCGCCCCCGGATCGGCTGGGTCCCCCAGCGCCCCGCTCACTACGGCCGTCTGTCGGCGCGCGAGAACCTCACGCTCTTCGCCCGCCTCGAGCGGATCTCGGAGGCGGAGGCGACCGTCTCGCGCCTCCTCGATCTCGTCGACATCCGGGCCTCCGAGCGCCCCGCGGGCGAGCTCTCGGCCGGGTACCAGCAGCGGCTCAACATCGCGATCGCGCTTCTTACCGAGCCGGACGTCCTCCTCCTCGACGAGCCGACCGCGTCGCTCGATCCCGGCCAGCGCCGGCGCCTTTGGAACCTCGCCCTCGGTGTGAAGGAGCGGGGCGGCGCCGTCGTCTTCGCGACGCAGAACCTCGACGAGGTGGAGCGCTTCGCCGACGTCGTCGCGGTGCTCCAGGACGGCAACCTGGTCTTCCACGGTCCGCGCGACGAGTACGAGCTCGCGCCGGAAGCGAACGTGTTCGCATGAGCCCGGGGGAAAACGCCGCCCGTTCCCGGCGGGTCAAATCGCGTCGCGTCGCGTCGCCCGCGAGGATGGGACGACCTCGGTGAGAAGCGTTTGGATCCTGCTCGCGAAGGACTTGCGGACGCTCGCGCGCTCGCCGGCCCTTCTCGCCGCGCTCGTCCTCTACCCGCTCCTCATCGCGCTCCTCGTCGGACTTGTCGCGCGCTTCGCCACCGACCGGCCTCGCGTCGGGTTCGTCGACTTGGACAAGATCCCGGAGACCGTCGTCGTCGGGGGTCAGCGGTTCCAGCTCGACCAGCTGATCGACCAGGTCGAGACCGAGGCGGAGCTCGTGCCGCTCTCGGAGGCGGAGGCGAAGCGGCAGCTTCGAACCGGCGAGATCGTCGCGGCGATCGTCGTCCCGCGCGGGTTCGTCTCGCGCTTGCGGAGCCGGGTCCGCCGGCCGACGCTCAAGCTCCGCATCACGCGGGGCGGGCTTTCCGGGCGGGTCGAGCGGCAGACGGAAGCGCTCGTCTACAACTTGAATCGCCGGCTCCAGGACGCGTATATCGACGCGAACCTCGAGTACGTCCGTCTGCTACGCGAGGGCGGCTCCGGCGACTTCCTCGGGAACCAGTTCGACATCGTCGGGCTCGAGGGGGCGCGGGAGATCCTCGGCGCGCTCGACGCGAGGTCGCGCGATCCGGGCGCAAAGCGCGAGATCGACGAGCTGGAGACGTTCGTGGACGAAGCGCTCCTCGCGCTCAAGCAGACCGGCGAGACGCTCCGGGCGACCGCAAACCCGATCACGCTCAGAACCGAGGACGAGGGCCGGCGGGAATGGCTCCTCTCCGCCCAGGTCCAGGCGTACGTCCTCGCGCTCACGATCGCGCTTCTCTCTATCCTCATCGCCGCTGCCGGCATCGCGGCCGAGCGCGACGAGAACGTGCTCGGGCGCCTGACGCGCGGCCTCGTTCGCCTCGGCGAGCTCGTCGCCGAGAAGATCGCCCTCGTCGCCGTCGTGGCGGTCGCGCTCGGCCTCGTGCTGACGCTCGTGCTCGGGATCGCCATCGAGGTAGCAGGCTCGACCTCGTTCGCGTCGTGGACTCGCCTCCCCGTCCTCGCCGCCGGGATCGCGCTCGCCGCCGCCGCCTTCGGCGCGCTCGGCGTTCTCCTCGGCGTCCTCGCGCGCGAGACGCGGGCGGCCGCGCTCGTCGCGATCCTCGTCGCGCTCCCCGTCGTCCTCCTCGGCTTCCTCCCCGAGATCGCAATCCAGCCGGCCGCGTGGGTCTCGAGCGCCTTCCCGTTCAGCCACTCGGTGCGCCTCTTCGAGTCGACGCTCTACGACGTCGACCCGTGGCCCGCGGTCGCGCGCGAGACGGCGTGGCTTCTCGGGCTCGGGGCCGCCTTCGCCTTCGCCGCGCGGCTCGGGATCCGCCGGCTCCTCGCCTGACTCCTCGCTTTCGCGTCCGAGGCCACGGAAGAAGGGGAAGAAGGCACCCCCCAATTGCCGGCTCCCCCATGGATCGCACGCGGTTCGGCTCGCAAGGAGGATGCGAACGTCCGCCTCTTGCAGGAGCGCCTCATCTGGAAAGCCGTAATCACCTAGCTACGCTCTCGGGCGTGGCGACGTTCCCGGTTACGCGCCTGCGCCGGTTCCGCCGAACGAGCGCGCTTCGGTCGCTTGTCCGCGAGACGCGGCTCGACCTCTCGCACTTCGTCTACCCGCTCTTCGTCTGCCCCGGCTCGGGAGTCGACGAGCCGCTCGCGGGGCTTCCGGGCATCGCTCGCCGGTCTGTCGACCTTCTGGCCGACGAGGCGGAGCGCGCGCATGCACTTGGGATCGGAGCCGTCCTCCTCTTCGGCATCCCCGAGGAGAAGGACGAGGCCGGCTCCGGCGCGTACGACGAGGACGGGATCGTGCAACGGGCGCTTTGCGCCCTCCGCGAGCGCGTGCCCGAGCTCGTCCTTATGACCGACGTTTGCCTCTGCGAGTACACGACCCACGGGCACTGCGGGGTCGTGCAGGACGGCGAGATTCTGAACGACGTCTCGCTCGAGCTTCTCGCGCGCGTCGCGGTGAGCCACGCGGACGCGGGCGCGGACGCCGTGGCACCGAGCGACATGATGGACGGCCGCGTCGGCGCGATCCGGACCGCGCTGGACTCGGATGGGCACGAGTCGACGCCGATCGTCGCGTACTCGGCGAAGTACGCGTCCGCGTTCTACGGCCCGTTCCGCGAGGCGGCCGGGTCGGCTCCCGCGTTCGGCGACCGCCGCAGCTACCAGCTCGACCCCCCCAACGTCCGCGAGGCGCTCCGCGAGTGCGAGCTCGACCTCGAGGAGGGCGCGGACGCGATCATGGTCAAACCCTCGCTCGCCTACCTCGACGTCCTCGCGGCGGCGAGGCGCGAGTTCGACGCGCCGCTCTTCGCCTACAACGTGAGCGGGGAGTACGCGATGGTGAAGGCGGCCGCCGCCCGGGGCTGGCTCGACGAGCGCGAGGCGGCGCTGGAGTCGCTCACGGCGATCAAGCGAGCCGGGGCGGACGCGATCGTGACCTACTGGGCGGTCGAGGCAGCCGGGTGGCTCTAGCCGAGGGGGCGCTCTGGCAGACGATCGCCGAGGAGGCAGCGCGCGAGAGCGAGCTCTGGGCAGCCGCCCTCCGCCCCGTCGAGCGCCGCGCGACGATTCCCGTGTTTGCACCGCTTGCCGCCGCCGCCCACGCGCTCGGGCTCGAGACGATCTATGAGGGATACCTCCTCCACTACGGGCGGCCGCGCCTCTTCTCGGCGCCCGACCGGGAGACGACCGTCCTCCTCGGCGATTACCTCTACGCGCACGGGCTCGTTCGGATCGCCGAGCTCGGCGACGTCGCGGTCGTGGCCGACCTCGCGGAGCTCCTCTCGCTCTGCGCCCAGCTCCGTGCCGACGGACGAGCGGGCGAGCGTGTCCCCGACGGTCCCCTCTGGGCGGCCACGGTGGCGTTCCTCGGGCGGGGCGACGAGCGGCTCGCGGCGGCGCGCGCCGAGCTCCGAGACGGCGGTTCGGCCGACTCGCTCGCTCGGCTGGCGGCATCCGCGTGCGGCGAGGCGCGGGTCGCGCAGGCGCTCGCGCTCCACGGCGAGCGCGTGGCTAGAATCGCGCGCCGATGAGCCGGCTCGTCGCCCTCCTCGTCCTTGCCCAGGAGGCCGAGTCGGCGGACCTCGCCGAGGAGGGGAAGCGGATCATCATCGGGATGCTCCTCGTCGGGCTCACCTTCCTCGCCGTGATCGCGCTCGGGCAGCTTTCGCGCTATCTGACGCGGCGCCGGCGCGCGCGACGCGCCGCTCGGCGCGTCTACTAGCGCGAGCGCGCCCGAACTCGCGGGAGTCTGCCCGGATAGACTCGCGCACGAGTGTCCGCGGTCGCCTCCGACCTCCGCTCCTGGCTCGACGTCTTGCGCCGCGAGGGCGAGCTCGTGGAGGTCGAGGCGGAGGTGGATCCCTACCTCGAGATCACCGAGATCGTCGACCGGACGGTGAAGCGCGGCGGCCCCGCGCTCCTCTTCTCGAACCCGAAGGGAGCGGAGCATCCCCTCCTCATCAACCAGTTCGGGACGGAACGGCGGATGGCGCTCGCGCTCGGCGCGCCGAGCCTGGACGCGGTCGCCGAAAGGCTCGCCGACGTCCTCGAGCTCCAGCCGCCGCAGGGGCTCGTCGAGAAGGTGAGGGGGCTCGGGAAGCTCAAGCGTCTCGCCGACTCCCTGCCGAAGACTGTCGCTCGCGGCGCTTGCCAGGAGGTCGTCCGCGAGCCAGACCTCGACCGGTTGCCGATCCAGCATTGCTGGCCCGGCGACCCGGCGCCGTTCATCACGCTTCCGGCGGTCATCACGAAGGATCCGCGGACCGGTACCCGAAACGTCGGGATGTACCGGATGCAGAAGCTCGACTCTCGGTCGACCTTCATGCACTGGCAGATTCACAAGGACGGCCGCGCCGACTGGCTCGCGAGCGAGGGGCGCATCCCCGTCGCCGTCGCGCTCGGCTGCGATCCCGTGACGACGTATGCGGCGAGCGCGCCGCTTCCGAAGCACATCGACGAGCTCATGCTCGCCGGCTTCCTCCGCGGCGCGCCCGTCGAGCTCGTCAAAGCGAAGACGGTCGACCTCGAGGTGCCCGCGAACGCCGAGATCGTGCTCGAGGGGTACATCGACAAGGACGAGCCGCTCGGTATTTATTTTAATTTTTGGGAGAACACCGTGTTCTACAC
>JALZGN010000137.1 GCA_030861005.1 Actinomycetota bacterium | reverse complement strand
GGCGGGCGCCGCTCGCGGAGCCGGCCCGGCTGCCGCCTCCTCCCTGCCCTCGACGTGCGGGTCGGGAAGCCACGCGAGCCACGAGGGCAGGTACCAGTTCCAGCGCCCGAGAAGCGTCATGGAGGCCGGAACGAGCACCGAGCGGACGATCGTCGCGTCGATCAGGAGCGCGACCGCGACACCGAACCCCATCTGCTGGAACATCACGAGGTCGCCGCGGGCGAAGCCGGAGAAGACGGCGATGATGATGAGTGCGGCGCCGGTGATGAGTCGCCCGGTCGAGCCGACCCCGAAGGCGATCGCGTTCTCGTTCGAGCCGGTGCGGCTAAAGCGTTCGCGGATCCGCGAGAGCAGGAAAACCTGGTAGTCCATCGAGAGGCCGAACAGGACGGCGAAGAGGAAGAGCGGCACCCACGCCTCGATCGTGTCGACCTGCTGGAAGCCGAAGACCTCGTCCCCGTATCCCTTCTCGAAGACGAGGACGAGGAGCCCGTAGGCGGCGCCGACCGACAGGAGGTTGAGGACGATCGCCTTCGCGGGGAGCACGATCGAGCGGAAGGCGACCGCGAGGAGGATGAAGCTGAGGCCGAGGACGAAGACGAAGACGGGCACCATCCACTTCGACATGACGTCGACGTAGTCGATCTCCTCAGCCGTCTCGCCGGTGACGTACGCGCGAGCTCCTCCGCCGGCGAAGGCGCGCGGGATCGCGTCGCCGCGGAGGTCGCGCACGGCGGCGACGGCCTCCTCGGAAAGCGCGTCGCCCGCGATCGGGACGGTGATGAGGGTCAGGTTCCCAGCCTCGTTCGTCTCCCCGTTCGGTTCTCCGAACAACGGGTTCCGCGCGAGCTCGGCCTCGAGGCGCTCGATCCCGCGTCGCACGGTAGGGGAGTCCGCCTCGCCGTCGACGACGATCTCGACCGGGTCGACCGTCTGGCCGGGGAACTCCTCGTTCAGGAGGAGGAACCCCTGCTTGGTCTCCAGCCGGTCCGGGATCGTCGTGATCCCCGCGCTTCCCGTCTCGAGCGCGAGCACCGGCGCGGCCGCGGCGACGAGGAGGCCGGTCGCGAGGAGGAGGCTCACCACGGGACGGCGCATCACGGCGCCGACGACGCCGATCCAGAACCGGCTCTCCTGCGCGCCCCCGCGCTCGGCGGCGCGACCGAAGAACGGCAGGCGAAGGGCGTTGACGCGGTCGCCGAGCAGGCCGAGGACGGCCGGGAGGAGCGTCAGCGCGGCCACGATCGAGGTGAGGCCGACGAGGATGGCGCCGGCCGCGAGGCTCCGCATGATCGTGTTGGGCACGAGCAGAAGCCCGAACATCGCGAGGACGAACGCGATCCCGCTGAAGAGGACGGCGCGGTTCGCGGTGGCTCCCGCGGTCGCGACGGCGTCGAGCTTCTCGCGTCCCTCGCCCCGCTCCTCCCGGTAGCGGGAGAGGATGAAAAGGGCGTAGTCGATCCCGAGCGCGAGCCCCATCCCGAAGATCATGTTCACCACGAAGTCGGAGAGGCTCCACGCCTGGCCGACGAGCGCCGTCAGCGCGACGGCGACGACGATGGAGACGATCGCAAGCACGAGCGGCACGATCCCCGCGACCACCGCTCCGAAGACGAGGAGGAGGATGACGAGCGCCGCCGGGGCGCCGAAGAAGAGCTCGCCCTTCCGCAGGTCGTCCTGGGCGAGCTTGCCGAAGTCCTCCTCGGTCGTCCACTCGCCCGTCACGTGGGCGACCAAGCGGGGTTCGGCGTCGAGGCGCTCGACCTCGGCGACGACGCCGCCGATCCGGTCCTCGGGATCCGCGCCGAGGCCGACCAGGACCGCGGTCGCGTCGCGGTCGGGCGAGACGAGCTCCGGATCTTCCTCGACCGTCACGACGTTCGTCGCCCCCGCCCGGCCGAGCGCCTCCGCGAACGCCGCGAGGCGGCCGCGAACGGCGCCGTCGTCGACACCGCCCCCCTCCGCCCGGATGACGACCACCTCGGTGATCTCCTCGTCGACCGCGGCCTGGTCGTGCGGGAAGCGCTCGAAGACGAGTTCGTTCGCGCGGTTCGAATCCGTCTCGCTCGTAACCTCGGCCTCGCCGGTCAGCACGTCGCCGAGGAGCGTCGCGACAGCGCCGACCGACAGCACGAGGACGACGACCCAGACGCCGATCGTGCGCCAGGGGTGGCGGCTGCACGCGCGCGCGAGCCCTTCCGTCGACGATCGCATCTCGTCCTGCCCCGTGCGAGTCTCAGGGCGTCCGTCCGCGATGTCAACCGCGGACTCGGCCTGCGTAGTCGCTACGCTCCCGCGATGGATCTCCTTCCGCGCCCCGGCAGGGGGTTGCTCGCCGGACAGGCAGCGGGCGGTGTCGCCGTCGCGGGGCTTGCGGCAGCCGCGAGCGCGATCGGCGCCCTCGCGATCGCCCGTCTCCTGATCCGCCGGGCCGCGATCGGCGAGCTCGAGGTCGAGGAGCTCGAGGTGGACGAGCTCGAGGTCGAGGAGCTCCGTGTCGATCGGCTCGTCGTCGGCGAGCTCGTCGTCGAGGAGAGGAAGGCGTCGACGAGCGAGACGGAGGCCCGCAGGCCGCAGTAGCGGGTCACGGAGTGCGGACGAGGACCGCTTGACCGTGGCTCGCGGCTGGCCTAGGCTGCGTCCGATGACGACTCCCGTCCGCACCTGGTGGGCTTGGCGCCGCGAGCGGGGCGGGAGCTTCGCCTCGGGCTGACCCGAAGCGACGACAACCCGTTCCGCTTCCCGAGACCCGCACAGGGTCTTTTTCGTCTTGCATGGCAATCGCGACCGACATACCGACCGACCTCGTCACCCCGCTCGGGGCGTACCTCCGGCTTCGGTCCTCGAGCGGCGGCAGCTTTCTGCTCGAGTCGGTCGAGAGGGGACGACTCGGCCGCTACAGCCTCGTCGGATCGGGCTCGCGCCTCGTCGCCTTCGACGAGGCGGAGCGCCAGCTCGCAGCCGGTCGCCCCGTCGTCGGGTACGTCGGCTACGAGCATGTGGCCGCGCTCGAGCCGACGGTGACGCTGCCCGAGGCGGGGCCGGGGTTCCCCGAAACCCGCTTCGTGCTTGCCGACACGCTCGTTCGCTTCGACCACGTGACCGCGAGCGCCCAAGTCATCGCGGGCGATTCGGACGAGGTGGAAGCACGCCTTACGGCAGCGCATCCGGGCATCGACGCGGGGGCCGGAGCGGTCCGGGGGGCGACGACGAGGATCCCGGGGCGCATCGGTTACGTCCGCTCCGTAGGGGCGGCGAAGGAACGGATCCGCGACGGCGAGGCGTTCCAGATCGTGGTCTCTCAGCGCGCGGAGCGGCCGACATCGGCCACGTCGCTCGCCCTCTACCGCGCGCTGCGGAGGGTCAACCCGTCCCCCTACCTGTTCCTGCTCGAACTGGACGGGCTCGCGCTCGTCGGCTCCTCGCCGGAGACGCTCGTGAAGCTCGAGGGTTCGCGGGCGAGCGTAAACCCGATCGCGGGCACGACCGCAGCGGGCGAGGGAGACGCGGAGCGGCTCAACGCGTCCGAGAAGGACCGCGCGGAGCACGTCATGCTCGTCGACCTCGGCCGGAACGACCTCTCGCGCGTCTGCCAGGCGGGGACGGTCCGCGTCGAGCGCTTCCTCGAGCCCGAGCGCTACTCGCACGTCACGCACCTCGTCTCGGAGGTCGCCGGCGAGCTTCTCCCGGGCCGCTCGCCGTTCGACCTCCTGCGGGCGTGCTTCCCCGCGGGGACGGTGTCGGGGGCGCCGAAGGTGCGCGCGATGCAGATCATCTCCGAGCTCGAGGGCTACCGGCGCGGCCCCTACGCCGGCGCCGTCGGCTACGCGCTCCCGGGCGGAGCTCTCGACACGTGTATCGCCATCCGGACGATCGTTCTCGCGGACGGCGTCGCCCGCCTCCAGGCGGGGGCAGGGATCGTCGCCGACTCCGACCCCGCCGCCGAGCACGAAGAGTGCCTCCGAAAACTCGCCGCGCTCGAGGCGGCGATCGAGGTCGCGGAGGAGAGCTCGTAGTGCTCCTCTTGGTCGACAACTACGACTCCTTCACCTACAACCTCGCGCACCTGCTCGCCGAGGAAGGCGCCGACGTCCACGTCGTCCGAAACGACGAGATCGACGTCCAGGAGGCGGAGCTCCTCGCACCGACGCACCTCGCCATCTCCCCCGGCCCCGGCCGCCCCCGCGATGCCGGCTCGACCCTCGCGATCCTCCGGCGTCTCGCCCCGCGGGTCCCGACCCTCGGCGTCTGTCTCGGCCACCAGGCGATCGTCGAAGCCTTCGGCGGGGAGATCGGATACGCGCGCACCCTCGTCCACGGGAAGGCGACCGCCGTCGCGCACGACGGCCGCGGCCTCTTCGCCGGGCTTCCCGACCCGCTCGTCGCGGGTCGCTACCACTCGCTCGCCGCGACGCGCATCCCCGACTGCCTCGAGGTGAGCGCGAGCACGCCGGACGGCGAGGTGATGGGAGTTCGCCATCGTACCCTCCCCGTCGAGGGCATCCAGTTCCACCCGGAGTCCGTGCTGACGCCGCGCGGGCGCGACATCGTCCGCAACTTCCTCGAGGGCGGCCGGTGATCCAGCAGGCGCTCGCCCGGCTTCTCGACGGCAAGGACCTCTCCCAGGCGGAGGCGCGCGAGGTGATGGCAGGCGTCATGCGAGGCGAGGCGACGCCGGCGCAGATCGGCGGCTTCCTCGTCGCGCTTCGACTCAAGGGCGAGACGGCGGAAGAGATCGCCGGCTGCGCCGAGGCGATGCGTGAGCACGTCCTCGCCGTCCGCCCGAGCCGCGACGACCTCGTCGACACGGCCGGGA